>JADHVV010000048.1 GCA_016783825.1 Candidatus Zhuqueibacterota bacterium
AGGGAGTTGCGGAAAGTTATTCAAAACAGGAATTGTCCGCATTTGCATTAGCGCTGAGTGTGTCGTTTTTGGAAAGAGAGGGCGATTATAAGCTAGCGGAAGAAAGGTGTTTGCAACTCAGGGCATCTTCAAAAGATGAAGATATGAATAAAAACCTGCTGTTTGTTTTGGCTAATATTTACTCTTACGGTCTTAATGATAATGAAAAATCGAAATTATATTTTGAAGAGTATATCACCAATTATCCCAAAGATGAGTTGGCACAAATATCCCAGGATATGTTAGAGATGATGGATTTTCGCTTCATCCCTAAAGGTGACGAACCAGAAAAAATGCAGGAAAATAATATGCCGGCAGCGTTTGCTTTATCCCAAAATTATCCAAATCCTTTCAACCCGGAAACAAAGATTGTTTATCAAATACCGGAAGAATGCAATGTTAAACTTTCCATATACAATCTTCAGGGGCAGGTAATTCGCGAATTGGTAAATGAAAGCAAACAGCCTGGTAGATATTCAATTCAATGGGATGGAAGGAATAACAGTGGGCTTAAGGTAGTTTCCGGTGTTTACCTGTATGTTTTTAAAACCGGAAAATTTACCGAAACAAAGAAAATGATTTTATTACGATGATTGTGTTTGGATTTTGTTGAACGCAAATGTGCCTCTGGAGTTAAAAAATCAGGTGTTTCACTCACACAAAAAAGCCTCTCATTTTTATAAAATTGAGAGGCTTTGTTTAGGGGGTTGGATAAAATTACTTGCCATTTAAAATTTTCTCATTATTGATAAATAGCGAATTGTGAGGGCAAAATGAGTAACTTATTTTATCCCACCCCCTTAATTGTATATTTTGATTCCGTTTTTAATTTTTATCTTCGATTGCAATAGTGACTTTTTCCGTCAGGGCTGTATTTTATGGCATTTGAATAAAGATTAAGAATAACTTCGCCCATCATTTCACTATCATCAGTGTGAATGGATGTTTTCTCTTAAGAATGATAGTCTGGTCTCAGATAACGATGTAATAACTTGCAAAACCGCGCAAAAAAAAATCGGGCAACTATTGCACAGAATGTTTGACTGCCTTCAGATATATTGTCAAGTTCTTTTTCTTAGCTGATTTATTAATTTGTTATATTGTTCATGCGAACCTATCCAAAACCATGATATTGCATTATTATTTTCCTTGATTCCTAATGCTCGCCAGTTTAAAATAATTTTTACAGAATATATAGGTTTTGATGGATGAACGCTCTTAAATCCGAGAGATTTATGATAAGGATTTTTCTTCCAGAGTTTATATGATTCTTTTGCCTTATATTTTATCTCTTTCGGCAAAGATCTGAATGTCTTTTTAAAGCGCGGAAGAACACGAGAGATCATAACTTATCCCATCCAATCTCTTCTGCTCTTCCTTGCTCAATATCTCTCAAAGCCTCATCTGCAAGCATTTCAAGTACATCCTGAGATTTTGAAAATGATTCTTCCCACTTCATTTCATCTTTTATGACTTCAAGAAAATTCGGTGTTTTCATCTCCTGAATCCAATGGAATGCTAACATTTTTTGTTCATCATCAGATAATTTGGATGCCATCTTAAAAGCTTTTTCCAAAGTTGTTATCACCATGCTCTCCAAAAGTAGTTTATTGTAATACGTTTTGTGATCATACAATAATAGCGTCTTCCGAAACCTGTTCTACTTCAGACTTTGTTTTTTGCCCGCTAGTCATTTGTAATGTAATTGTAAAAGTCGAACCTTCGTTTAATACGCTTTCTGCATGAATGGTACCGCCATGCTGCTCAATTATTTCTTTTACCAGGGATAATCCCAGGCCGGAACCGGTTATATCTTGAATTATTTCATTTTCTGTTACCCGGTAAAACTTATTAAAAATTTTATCAAGTGAGTTTTTTGGAATACCATAACCCTGATCAATCACTTTGATGAGTTGTTGTTCATTTTTATCTTCAATTGTTATAGTAACTTTTTTCCCATCAGGGCTGTATTTTACGGCATTTGAATAAAGATTAAGAATAACTTCGCCCATCATTTCCCTATCGACATACACTTCGGAAATATTATCCGGGATAACAATTTCGACATTGATCCCTTTAGACTCTGCCAAGTACTTGTTCATGCTCAAAATGGATCCTATAACATCTCTCATGTCAACAGATGTTTTGTGTATCTGGCTCTTTCCTGACTCGATGCGCGAGATGTCTAAAAATTTATTAATGAGATCACCCAATCTTTTTGATTCTTTTAAAATAATTTCCGCGTAGTCATTTGATTGCTCCTGGCTTATTTCTTCGTCGAGAAGCAGTTCACTAAAACCTGCGATTGATGTTAATGGAGAACGAAGCTCATGCGCAACCATGGATACCACTTCGGTTTTCATACGGTCAATCTCTTTTTCCTTGGTCAAATCCCGAAGTGTTGTTGCAACACCAAGCATTTTATCATTCTCACCAACCACCCTGGTAGCAATCGCTTGTAAGATGATTTCTTTAGCTCCTTCCCGGGGTTTAATATTAATTTCAACTTTTGAATCTTCAGAATTCCCACCAACCTTAACATTATTTATCAAATTCAACAATACTGTCTCATGAATTATTTCATCAATTTTTTGTCCTGAACAGCCATTGAGTTTATTCTCGAACCATTTTCTGGCAACCGAGTTCAGCAGTTCTATTTTATTATCATTATCAGTAACGATGACACCGTCGCCAATATTCTTTAAAATCGCCTGGATTTTTTCTCCTTCAAATAATTTTTCGCTCACGCCTTTCTTTTTAATTTCGTGATGTTCTTTTGTCAAAATATTAAAAAATTTTCCCAGCTTACCCAATTCATCGTCATAGTCAGCCGGGATTCGATGTTCAAATTTGCCACCGGCTATTTTCCTGGCAAATTCATTATATTTCATCAGCCTATTGTGTACCGGCTTGGAAATAAAAGACGCGCCTATCAATGATAACACAATAGCCAATAAAAACAGCATAATAAATATTGTTGCCATTGATGTTGGATCAGAAAACGAAATGACTTTATTGATATAGATTAACAATATAACCAGGGGAAGTAAAGTTATCCCCAATATGATACAAAATGATTTAATGGAAAATGATTTCCTTATTTCCATGTTTTGCCCTATTTAGAATTAAATTTTGTTTGTTTTGCAGAAAAGCTGCAACCTTAATTTTGCACAATTAATAATCAAATGCCGATAATCCTTTGGGATGTGAGATAACTTTTTCCCACCATTATCCAATCCCATAACCTGAATTAATCAAGTACCACCCTGTTCCGCCCTTCCTTTTTTGCTCGATAAAGCCTTTTATCAGCCTGGGAAATTAACTCATCCGGTGTTTTTCCATTATCCGGGAAAGTAGCAACTCCCATGCTTATGGTAATTTTACCGTTCGGTTGTGTACTTTCATAATTAAATTTGTAACCTTCGACCAAACGTAGTAATTTGTTTGCGACAATTCCTGCTGAAGCTTTATCTGTTTCCACTAAAATCAACGCGAACTCTTCACCACCATACCTGGATGTGAGATCTATATTGCGCATATTCTTTACCAGAATTCCTGCCATTGTTTTTAATACATAATCACCGGCAGGATGCCCGTGTGTATCGTTATAGCTTTTAAAATAATCGATATCCAGCATGATGATGGCTAATTGCTTTTTATGCCTTTCAGCCCGAGTGACTTCTTTTGTCAACTGATCTCTAAAAAACCGGTAATTAAAAACGCCTGTTAATCCATCAGTGATTGCCAGTTTTTTTAATTTCTTCTGCGCTTTTTCTAACAGGTGGATTTTGGATTGTAATTCCTTATTCAAGTGTTTTATTCGAAGAAGCGATTTTACACGCGCCAAAAGTTCTAATTTGTTGAATGGTTTTGAAATAAAATCGTCGGCGCCGGCTTCGATCCCCTTCATTTTTGTTTCAATTTCATTCAACGCAGTTACAAGAATGACCGGTGTGTACCTGGTTCGGAAATTATGTTTAATATGTCGGCAAACCTGAAATCCATCCATTTTGGGCATCATTACATCTAACAAAATGAGGTCAGGTGATTCTTCCCTGATTTTTTTTAATGCTTCTATTCCATCTTCTGCTAAAATAACCTGGTACCCAACTTCCATGAGGTAATTTTTTTGCAATTTTCTATTCAGCGGCGTATCATCAACCACTAATACTTTGGCTAGATCCGGGCGAACCTCCATCATTGTTCCCATCTCCAAATTGTTGTTGTTCTGCGATGCTTAGCTTTGAGAATTTCTGAATTCAATTTCAAGAAAAGATGCAAAATTTGCGCCAAAGTATTATTAATTAGTACCAAAACAGTCAGAATCTTACCTGCCGGACAAAAAATACTAAATTCAAAAAAAGTGCATTTGAAAGGTAATTTGGTAATAAGGAAATTGGGTAATAAAAAATTTATCAGTATTAGGAATTCCCAATTACCCAATAAGCTAATTACCCGGTTACCTTTTTAAATTGAAATCGAATATCCGGTTCCTTAATCGCTTTCACCTCATCAAGCCGGGAAACAGGAGTTTTGTGGGGAGCATTTCTTACAATATCGGGATTTTCCTCAATTTCTGTAGTGATCTGTATCATGGTATCAGCAAATTTATCCAACGTTTCTTTAGTTTCGGTTTCAGTAGGTTCGATCATGATCGCCTCATTAACGATCAAGGGAAAATAAATCGTAGGCGCATGAAATCCATAATCCAGCAGCCTTTTAGCCAAATCCAGGGTAGAGACACCCTTTTCTTTTAGTTTTGAACCGGAAAAAACAAACTCATGCATGGGCGTGGATTTGTATGGCAGTTGGAAATGGTTGATCAATCTCTCTTTGAGATAGTTTGCATTAATGATTGCATTTTCAGAAACTCGTTTTAAACCTTTGCTGCCTAACATACGGATGTAAACATAAGCCCTGACCAATACACTAAAATTTCCATAAAAAGAATGAATTCTACCAATTGATTTGGGAACATTATATTCCAATTTAAATGTATCTTTCTCTTTTTTGATTTTGGGAACTGGTAAAAAATCGATCAGTTTGTCCGAAACACCAACAGGGCCAGCGCCAGGGCCTCCGCCTCCGTGAGGTGTTGAAAATGTCTTGTGCAGGTTAAAATGTAAAACATCCACGCCAATATCTCCGGGTCTTACAATTCCTAAAAGAGCATTCAAATTCGCGCCATCCATGTAAAGCAGGGCGCCAACGTTTTCCAATAATTCATTTATTTCTTGCAACTGTGTCTCGAAAATACCCAGGGTACTCGGATTGGTCAGCATGAGCGCCGCTGTATTCTCATCGAGATGTTTTTTCAGGTCTTCCAAATCAACCAGTCCTTTTTCGTCTGATTTGATCTGAACTGATTTATAGCCGGCAATTGTTACGCTGGCTGGATTTGTTCCATGTGCTGAATCCGGGATTAAAATATTTTCCCGCGGATTACCCTGGTTTTCATGGTAAGCCCTGATTAACATGAGCCCGGCTAATTCCCCATGAGCGCCTGCTGCCGGCTGCAAAGTTACCTCTTTTAAACCTGAAATTTCTTTTAAATATTCAGCTAATTCATACATCAAAGAAAGCGCGCCCTGGGATAATTCTTCGCTCTGCATGGGGTGAAGACTGTTTAACCCCGGATTGTTCGCCGCATCTTCATTTATCTTGGGATTATATTTCATCGTACAAGATCCCAATGGATAAAATCCTTTATCAATGTGATGATTCAAACGCGAAAGTTCGATGAAGTGACGAAGCGCCTCATTTTCACTGACTTGAGGAAGTCTGGCAAAATTTTTCCTGATGAATTTTTCAGAAATCAGGCTGGAGACTTTTTTTTCAGGAACCTGTAATTTGGGTAACGTGTATCCTTTTCTGCCTTCGGAACTCATTTCAAAAATCAATTTTGCCATGCTTTTTCTCCTCAAAGACACTGATAATTATTTGTTTGAAAATTAAAAACTGGTGATGTCAAAAGTACGATATAATTTGTAAATAATCAAGTTTTTTTTGGCGTATCTTTTGATGCCTTAAAATAATTCCAAAACCTTATCTCATAAAACAAAGAGAGTGATAGTTTTAGTTTATTTTGATCGGATTAGTTACGTGGATGTCCTATTTGTAAATAAAAAATTAATTTTTATGATTATATTAAAAATATTAACTTTTTACTTGACATTTAATAAATTTATTTATACATTTAAATACATATTTGTTTTAACGTGGCTATAGTCGTATTTATTGATGGAAAGATATAAATTTGAATAGCTGACTTAAATTCGTAACAAGAAATGGTATAATTTGCCATGAAAATAAAAATATAAAATTCGCCCCCCCCACTTTTTTTGTTATTATAATTCGAATAGTTATAAAACTTAAAATTACTATACCCAAATTACAATTCACTTAAAACACGATGTTGTAATTTGGGTTTTTTATTTGTTAAAAAATAAATAACTAATAATTTTAGAAATAGGAGGTCGATTATGAAATTCAAAGAAAAGCTAATCTTCATAGAATGTAAAATAAAATCCCTATTGCGATACTCAATAAAAATAAAATATAATAGTATTAAAATATTTGCTATAATAATAGCCATAATATTATTATGCCCAATAATATTTTTAAATAATAACTATCTATTCTCAGAAGAAACAACGGATGTTGTAAAAAATGATTCTAACTCTCATAAAGTTGATTTTTATCAGGAAAAAATATCCATAAATTGTTTTCATGAACATGTAGAAATTGAAGGAACTTATTTTCTCGAAAATCTCACGAAGGCGAATTTATCTATCACATTTAATTACCCATTTCCAATGGATGATCACCACCCTTTCCCGTATGATATTGAAGTAGAAAACCACAATTTTTGGAAAGACTCTTCAAGCGCGTATTTTAACTTGTCAATGTTACCAAATGAAAAAAAATCCATAATTGTTAGATATAAACAACGTCATTATAATAAACAAATTACATACATACTTACAACAACTCAATATTGGGGACGTGCTATACAAAAAGCCGATTTTATTATTACAACACCATTGGATTGGAAAAATGTTAATATTTCACTGAAACCTGATAAAGAGAAAATGATAAAGGATAAAAAAGTTATCTATATTACAAAAAATGATTTCTTACCAAACAAAGACCTAATTATTAAATGGCAATGATCCAGATTATCTTTCCGGGCATTATTTATTATTTAAACTATTTAAAGGAGTAGAGAAATGAAAAACATTAAACTTTCCTTCGTTTCATTTTTATTTGTCTTCGTTGTTATTGGTTTTGTTGGTGTCTCAGATGTTTTCGCAAACGTTTTTATTGTATCAATGACTTCAGCAGAAAAAACCGGTAGCATTCGAAAGGTATATCATGATCGTGGTTTTTGGGTTCGAGAATATGAAATAGAAATTGAATGGGAATATAATTTATCATGCTCGCCCCTTGATCTTTATCGTAAATCTAGTCCAGGAGCTTATCCCAATGGGACGAAAATATCAGATAATGTTGAACCTTATTATGAAGAATGGATTTATTATCCTATTCCTGGAGTATGGATGTGCAAAGGTTACTATCGAGATTATGACTGGGCACAAAGCGGCACATGGTATTATATGGCTGAGCAAGCGATTAATGAAGTAAATGAAACCGTGCCTTAATAAAAATAAAATTAAACATAATACTAGTGCGGAAAGATAATTTTTTATTAAAACCTAACACCTTATTTTCACAAGGAGATATATAATGTTAAATAAATCTCTAAAAATTGTAATGATTATACTGTTGATACTGGGGATAAAAAAAGAATTATGCGGTCAAGATAACAAATGGATAAATATCGGACCAGAAGGAGGAATCGTTTATACGATTGATTTTATGAAAACAAATCCATTAACGATTTTTATAGGAACCCATAAAGGAGGATTTTATAACTCGTTTGATGGTGGTTCTACATGGAATTCAAGGGGCATAAATACAATCAGAAATTCTGTTGCCGGAGAAATAATAACAGCAATAAAAATTTGTGATCAAAAGATTTATATAGGAGGCACATCAGGACTCTTTAAAAGTGCTGATCTTGGTGAAAATTGGGAACCGATATTTAGATCATCCGGCATATTAACATCTATTGAAGTACATCCTGAACAGCATGATGTTATGTATGTAGGATATTATTTGGGAGGCGGGGGAATGGCTTTTAATCCTGGTGTATCAAAAACAGTAAATGGCGGCAAAAGCTGGATTCCAATTAATAAAGGATTAACGTCGTTAAATATTTACAATATGAAAATGTCACCAAACAATCCGGATATTTTGTTTGCCGGCTGTGATGATGGAATATTTAAGACAATTGATGGTGGTTTATCCGGCTGGGATAATATATGCGGCAATTTGCCTGACATTCCTGTTACTTCAATTAGTTTGGATTCTACCAGATCGAATGTCATCCACATTGGAACTTTTAATGGAATTTATAAGACGATTAACAATGGTATCAGTTGGAGAAATATAACAGGAACAAATTTTAAAAATCGATTTATTGCACCTCATGCATTAGCAGTTGAAGATTCGGTTATATTTGTTGGTACACAACAAGGTTTATATAAGAGCGTTAATGGAGGTAATAGTTGGATTGAAAAAAATGACTGTTTAAAGAATAATGATATTTATTCACTTGCAATAATAAATGAATATGATATCCTTTTAGGTACGTCAGATGGTTTTTACAAAAGCAATAATGGTGGAAACAGTTGGGAAAAACACACCAATGGTCTATATGCGTTTGAAAACACATGCCTGGCATTTAACACAACCAAAATCCCATCTGAAATATATGTCGGCATCAATGGTGCAGGAATGTACAAGAGTGATAATTGTGGGGAAAACTGGTTTAACGTAGAAATAGATTCCGGTTTTATGGGAATTTATGATTTGGAAGTTAGCAATAGTAATCCGCAAGTTTTTTGTGCCGGATATATAGGTAAATTCGATTCAGTTTCAAATATTAATGAAGCCGGTATTATAACAAGCATTGATTCAGGCAATAGCTGGTTTAAAACCGATATTGGAAAAGAAAGTAATTTTCCTTTCTCTGTTGCAATAGATCCCAATTATGATAATGTAATGTATACGGGAACAGTTGATGGCGTTTATAAAAGCATTGATGGCGCAAATAGTTGGATAAAAAAAAATAACGGTATAACTGATGTTAATCTTATTTTCAGCATTGCTGTTAGTCCATATAATAGTGACATTATTTATGCAGGCACAGAATTTAAAAGAATTGATTCTAAACATGGAATATATAAATCAAATAATGGTGGTGAACAATGGGAATATTGCTCTACCGGATTACCTTTACAACATGCTTTTGATGTATTTGATTTGTGTATTAATCCCATTAGTTCTCATACAATATTTGCTGCATTACGCTGGCAAGGGATTTATAAAAGCGTTGATGGCGCTAAAACTTGGTTTGAAATTAATGATGGAATAAGAGATAGATTTATAATATCAGTTACAATTGATCCAGTGGATACAAATATTGTCTATGCTGCTGGCAATGAGATTTATATTAGTAAAAATGGAGGACTAAATTGGGAAAATATGATGGAGGGATTATCAGATTATTATGGAGTAATTAATGAAATAAGAGTAGATCCTAATGATCATCGTTTAATATACGCAGCTACAGATGGGTATGGGGTGTTAAAATATTTTCGTAAACCAACTATTGTAAAAGGCAAAAATAAAACTAATGTTCCTGACTCTTATGCTCTCTACCAAAATTATCCAAATCCTTTTAATCATGAAACAGAAATAAAATATGCCATTGGTAAACCTGGGAAAGTGGTCATCAAAATTTATAACGTTAAAGGTGAAATAATAAAGACACTGATTAATACTGTCGAATCAACAGGGCAACACTCACTACGCTGGAATGGATTAAACAAAATCGGCAAACAGGTTGCTAGCGGAGTTTATATATATCATCTACAATCTGAAAATTTTGCAGCTTCAAGAAAGTTAGTATTGGCTCGTTGAAAAATTTGCTTATTCATAATCATTTTGCTCACATTCTTTCGCTATTATTTTTTCATTAACTACGCATCTTCATCTTTTAGTGATCCCTCCAACTCCATCCATGTTTTATCATGAATTGAACTCTTGGAATTTGAACCTATTAATCCATTCTTACTTAACAACAGGCTAATGAATTTTAATACCTCCTGCGCTGTTTTTTCATCGAGGTTTTCGACTTTTTTTCTACTTCTTTGACTATTGTCATTTTATCTCACTTTTAAGAAATATGAAATTAACGACATACAAATAATTTAATTAAGCAATTATGCTAAAATAACAGTCAAAAGTCAATAAAAAGTTGAATAAAAAATGACGGACTGTTCCCACAATCTTCTTTTTTGTTGCATAGTAAAGAATATTTTATCACAGAATGATTTGTAGCAGAATAATTTCCGCCAAAAAGAAAGCGGACAGGCTGCTATAAATTATTCTGTTAACATTATTGCGAACTTATAACAAAAAACTATTTTCTCAAACAACCATTAAATATTTAGTGGATACAAAATATTGTTGTTGAAAATTATTCATCTTATTTGTATCTTTACTTTTATCCATAGTATGTTAGAGATCAAATTAAAAATTAGAACAATAACATGAATTTACAAAATTTAGGTTTCAGCAACTGGTTTCAGAAATATGTTCAGGAAAATGGACAAGCCGATTTTAAAGTTGCCCGTGTTACTGCTGTAAACAAAGACAATTATGTGATCAGAAATGAAAATACGGAACTGCTGGCAGAGATCACCGGGAAAATAATGTTCGGCGCAGAATCAAAATTGGATTACCCAACTGTGGGAGATTGGGTGTTTGTGCAGTATTTTGATGATGATTCGTTTGCAATTATTCAGGACATCTTTCCCAGACAAACGCTTCTGAAAAGAAAAATATCCGGCAAAGAAACAGACTTCCAATTAATTGCTGCAAATATTGATACGGCTTTTGTTTTGCAGTCATTTGATAATAACTTTAACCTGCGAAGACTGGAGCGTTACCTGGTGATGATAAATGAAGGGAAAATCCAACCGGTTATTTTATTCAGTAAATGTGATTTGCTTGAAAAAGAAGAAATTGAAACTAAAATAATAGAAGCAAAAAAAATTATTAAAGATTATGAAATGGTTGTTTTTAGCAGTGAGAGCGGTGTTGGTCTTGATCGGGTTCGGGAGTTGATCAAGCCTGGAAAATCCTATTGTCTGCTTGGATCATCCGGGGTTGGCAAAACAACATTGTTGAATAAGCTGCTCGGAAAGGATATTTTAAGAACGGACATTATCCGCGAGAAGGACGGTAAAGGTAAACATACAACAAGCCGGAGAGAACTTTTAATCCTTGAAAACAATGGAATAATCATCGACACACCCGGAATGCGAGAGTTGGGCAATTTTGACATAAACGAAGGCATAAATGAAACATTTGCCGATATTGAGTCTCTTTCTTCGCGATGTAAATTTAACGATTGCACCCATATAAATGAGCCCGGATGCGCCATACTCAAAGCAGTTGAAGATGGAGAAATAAACCAAAAGCGATATGAAAATTTTATAAAACTCCGAAAAGAAACTGCTTATTATGAACGATCATATCTTGAAAAACGTAAGCGTGATAAAGAATTTGGAAAGATGGTCAAATCAGTGATGAAGTTTAAAAAAAGAATTTGAAACTTTTTTATTATACTTGTGTATAATTGACCGACAAGTCAGTCAAATTAAACGGATTTTTTAATGCCAAAGATAATTGACAAAGAAGCAAAAAAATTAGAGATCATTCAAGCAGCGATGAAGGTGTTTGCCCAAAAGGGATTTGCCAATACCAAAATGATTGACATAGCAGAAGCGGCGAAAATCGGGAAAGGCACTATTTACGAATATTTCAAAAGCAAAGATGAAATTTTCGAATATGTGTTCACACATTTCATGGAATCCATGGAGACTGTTGTAGCAAAGGCAATATTTAAAATTACTGATCCGGTTGAAAAAATAAGAACAATATTTTTATCTTGGGCAGAAATGATTTCCACCCATTCCACTGATATTGTGGAAATTATGCTCGATTTTTGGGCTGAAGCTGTAAGGAAAAAAGATTCAAAAAATTTAGGAATTGTTAATTTAGACAAAATATATGAGGATTTCAGGATTCTTATTAAATCGATTTTAGATGATGGTGTACGAGCGGGAAAATTTAAACAAGTAAACACTTATTTAACAGCTTCTCTCATGTTAGGGGCAATGGATGGATTGATGATTCAATGGATAATTAATAAAAACATTTTTGATATAAAACAAGCAACCGAACATTCAACAGATGTTTTTTTGACCGGGATTTGTACTGGATAATTTTTTTTATAAAATGAATGACCGATAGGTCGGTCAAATTTGATGTAAAAAGTTTATCAGTTGGCTTTGTTAATTATAGGGATAATGAATATTCTTTACTAAATATCTATGCGGTTAATTTTGGTCAACTGAATAGTAACTATCTTGATTTTAAAATTAAAAAACGTAACCGATCACAGGTACAAAAAATATGTTCAATTTTTTCCCACAGAAATGAAATCCCACAGAAAAAAAACAAAAATTTTTTTTCTGTGGCGTGTTCCGTTTCTGTGGGCTAAATGGTAATATGAATCTATACCCTGTGATCTGTTGCTAAAAAACAGGAGCAAAAATAATGAAACCAATTACTCGGATCCTTCTTTTTTTTAGTTTTTTTTTACTTTTCCATAATTTATTTGCAGAAACAGCAAAGCAAATAGTTAAAAAATCTAATGATCTCGTGCGTGCCAGCAGCAGCATTGGTGAAATGTCACTTGAAGTTGTAAAACCTGATTGGTCGCGAAAAATGACTATGAAAGTATGGGCATTAGAACCTGATTATGCTTTAGTGCTGATAACTAAACCAGCAAAAGACAAAGGCACGGTTACTTTAAAACGCGAAAAAGAAGTTTGGAACTGGATTCCAGCAGTTCGACGGGTCATTAAAATTCCGCCTTCAATGATGCTGCAATCCTGGATGGGTTCTGATTTTACAAATGATGACCTGATTCGTCAATCATCTATTGTTGAAGATTATGAACACAGTATTATTGGAAAAGAAAAGTTTGACGGATATAATTGTTATAAAATCAAATTAACTCCCAAGCCAGACGCTGGCGTTGTCTGGGGGAAAATTTTAATGTGGATTTCCAAAGATAGTTATCTTCAATTAAAAACTGAATTTTATGATGAAGATGATTATCTGATTAAATCGATGATCGGCAGCGATGTTAAAAAAATGGGCGGCAGAACGATTCCCGCACATTGGGAAATGATTCCCCATGACAAGCCAGGTCAAAAAACAGTAATGGATTATCTATCCATTCAATTCAATGTTAAAATAAAAAGTTCGTTTTTTTCTCAACAGAACATGAAAAGGGTAAGGTAAATTTAAATCACAAAACACAAACCTTAAATAAATTCCAAGAACCAAATGACAATAAATGTGGTCATTTGAATTTAGAATTTGAGATTTATTTGAAATTTGGTATTTATCATTTGTGATTTAATGAGAAACACACCAAACAAATATATCCTCAAAATTGAACATAGAATCCTAACATTACCCGGAAAGGAATATGAAATGTACTTATCACTAAGCTGGCGAAATATCTGGCGAAATAAAAAACGAACGCTAATAGTTGTGGCATCAGTATTTTTTGCTGTCCTTTTCGCATCAATAATGCGTTCGGCACAAACAGGGTCGTATAGCTATATGATTCACTCATCTGCTAAGCTGTTTACCGGATACTTGCAAATACAGGGAGAAAAATATTGGGACAATCAATCGCTGGATAACAGTATTATCATTAATAAAAAACAACAGGAAGAAATTCAATCCATACCTTATGTAACAACAATTACACCTCGCTTGACCTCTTTTATGCTTATTTCTTTTAAATCGTCAACTCGGGTTGCCATGGTAACTGGCATAAATCCTGTATTAGAAGATAATATGACTGGTTTAAAACAGAAAGTTGTAAAAGGGGATTATCTAACGGAAAATTCAGACGGCGTTCTTATCGGTAAAGGTCTTGCCGAAGTGCTAAAAATAAGCATTGGTGATAGTGTTGTACTTTACGGACAGGGTTATCACGGTCAAATAGCCGCGGCAATTTTACCTGTAAGCGGATTTGTGAAATTGCCTTTTGATGCGATGAATAATCGGCTGGTTTTTTTAGCACTCCGCAATGCTCAATCCGTTTATTCTGCTGAACACAGAATAACTTCATTACCAATTATGATTAAAGACGTTAACCATCTTGAAAAAGTTTTAAAACCGCTTCAGAAAAAATTTGGTGAAAAATATGCAATTAAAACCTGGAAACAAATGATGCCCGAGCTTGTTCAAAGTATCCAAATTGATAATGCCAGCGGGATCATAATGCTGGTAATACTTTACATCGTTATTGGGTTTGGCGTGTTTGGCACAATAATGATGATGGTAGCTGAACGGACTAAAGAATTTGGCATTTTAATTTCTGTTGGCATGAAAAAATGGAGACTGATTTGGGTGACTACATTGGAAACTTTATTTATTTCATTCCTGGGAGTGATTACAGGCATTATCGGCAGTTTACCTTTAATATTTTATTTACATAACAATCCTATTCACATAACAGGTGCCGGGGCAAAGGCTTTTGATCAGTTAGCGATTGAACCTATTTTTAATTTTAGTATCGACCCGGGTATTTTTATTTCACAAGCCCTTGTTGTTTTTCTTATTGCCTTTGCAACAATTTTTTATCCAATTTTATTTATCCAAAGACTTGAACCAATAAACGCACTACACGCTTAAACTAGGAGTAATAAGATGCTTATATCACTTGCATGGAAAAATGTGTGGAGAAATAAAAAACGCAGCCTGATAATTCTTACTGCTATTGCTTTTGGGCTTTGGGGTGGACTTATGTCAGGCTCCATAATGATGGGAATGGGCGAATCAATGGTAGAAACTGCAATTAACCGTGATCTCGCTCATATTCAAATTCATGATAAAAATTTTGTAAAAGAAAATAAAATTTCCAATTTTATCCCTAATGGATTTGAAGTAATAGAAAATGCGCGTTCCATTGAGGGAGTGAAAGCTGTGTCGGGCAGAACAATAATTGAAGGGATGGCGGCGTCGCCAACTTCAAGCTACGGTGTAAAAATTGTGGGGATCGAACCACAACAAGCAAGACAAGTAACCGACATCTCCAAAAAAATTATTGCAGGCAGTTATTTTGAATCAAAGCGGAAAAATCAAATTATAATTGGAAAGAAACTGGCAAAACGATTAAATCTGAAATTACGTTCCAAAATGGTGCTCAGTTTGCAGGATTTGGATGGGTCAATTATTTATACTGCCTGTCGGGTAGTTGGAATTTTTAAAACTGAATCTTCTCTTTTTGATGATATGAACGTGTTTGTGCGGCAAAAAGATTTATTCAAAGAATTGAATATCGACCCAATCGTTCATGAAATTGCTATTCGTTTAAAATCTGCACAAATATTGCAAGTGACAGATGAGATAATTAAAGCAAAATTCAACCATTGTATAGTAAGAACATGGAAAGAACTTGCCCCTGAAGTTGCTTTCTTATCAATTATGATGCAACAGTTTACTTATCTTTTTGTGGCAATTATTTTATTTGCATTGCTGTTTGGAATTACCAACACAATGTTAATGTCGGTAATGGATCGTGTTCGGGAGCTTGGCGTTCTGATTGCCGTAGGTATGAAAAAAAGAAAAGTATTTACAATGATATTATTAGAAACAATTTTTCTATCGATCACCGGCGGGTTTGGCGGCATTCTGATAGGTGGATTAACGATCGCTTATTTTTCTTCTGCCGGAATAGATTTATCGGCATTTGCAACCAGCCTTGAAAATTTTGGTTCGAGTTCTATCCTTTATCCATTCCTGCCGTTTGTCATGTACATAATTCTAACGATCATGATAGTGGTTGCAGCAAATATAGCTGCTATTTACCCGGCTTTGAAAGCGATAAGATTACAACCTTCTGAGGCTATTCGGACATATTAAAATGAAAATATAAAATAAAAACCACGAATTTCACAAATTACACTAATTATTTAGCACAATGCTTTTGATTGGCGTTAATTCGTGGAATCGAAAAGCCGCCTTCTTTTTGGTGGATTAGTGGTTAAAATCTTTTAAAAACAGATGGAGATAAAAAAATGTCACTTATAGAATTAATAGATCTGGAAAAAATTTATAATACAACATCAGTCCCTGTTCACGCTGTTAATAATGTAAACTTCGTTATTGAAAAAGAAGAATTCACCGCAATTGTTGGTCCCTCAGGTTCCGGAAAAACAACATTGCTGAACCTAATTGGTGGTCTTGACAAACCAACAAAAGGAAGCATATTAATAGAAGGTGAAGAAATTGTCAATTTGAAATCAGGTAAATTAATTGATTACAGGCTGCATCACATTGGCTTTGTTTTTCAAGCGTATAACCTGATACCTGTATTTACAGCAAAAGAAAATGTAGAATTTATTATGCTTTTACAGGGCGTAGGCAAAGCAGAAAGAGATAAAAGAACAATTGAATTGTTAGAAACTGTGGGGCTTGGAGATCGAATTAATAGCAGACCCTCGCAAATGTCCGGCGGACAACAGCAGCGCGTGGCAGTAGCACGGGCATTGGCATCACGACCTAATTTTGTTTTAGCAGACGAACCAACAGCCAATCTCGATTCAACTTCTGCTGAAGCTTTACTGGATTTAATGGAAGAATTGAATGAAAAGTATCAAATGACTTTCATCTTTTCCACGCATGATGCAAGAGTAATAAAACGAGCGCGGCGCGTTATTACACTTGAAGACGGCGCAGTTAAATCTGATATTACAGCAAAAAATTGATATTATATTTTGGGGAATATTTTGGGTTTTTCGAGGTTAAAATTTATTTGTAATTTAAAGCTTGTTTTTGGGAATTCCATGAAGAAGGTCATTTTAATTTTTCTAATTTTGCCGCTTCCAGCCCTGGCACAGCTATCATCTTATGAAATAAATGGTTATGTCAAATATCTTTTTTCTACCACAGAATTTCCGTTAATTAGAAACAACAGGCTGAATGATCATCTAATACATACGCGGATAAATACCCGCTGCTATCCAACCGAATCACTTACCGCTGCTCTGGAACTACGGTTGAGAGAATATTATGGCGGCTCGGTAGAAAAGATACCCGGATTCAAAGATCAAATTACAGATCAATACGACGATCCAAAATTAGCTGTTGAATTTTGTAATAAAAAAAAATCATTCGGTTATGGTCAGGTTGATCGTTTGTTTCTTGATTATACACGGGGTAATCTTCAGGCAACTATTGGCAGGCAGCGTGTCGCCTGGGGCACGGCTCTGGTGTGGAATGTAATTGACTTATTCAATCCCCTATCCATTCTGGATTATGATTACGAAGAACGCCCCGGTGCAGATGCTCTTCGTTTACAATATTATACCGGTGTAGTAAGCAAATTAGAGTTGGTTGCTAAACCCGGCGAAACGAAATATAAAAAAACGATAGCTGGTTTGTGGTCAATAAATGCTGCCGGATATGATTATTTTATCATAGCTGGTATAAGAAAGAATCGAAAATTATTTGGCGGTGCCTGGGCTGGTGATATTGCCGGCGCCGGATTCCGCGGAGAATTTATTATCAGCGATGCGCCAAACAAGGGTGCGCCGACAGTCAATCTTGTTCCTCATCAATATGGAGAGTCGATTACAGATGGTGACAAGCCGGTTGCCAGTTTTGTACTCTCGGCTGATTATACCTTTTCAAATTCGTTTTATATTCACGCGGAAACAGTCTATAATAATAATGGAAAGAAAAAAAATGCCGGTATTTTTTGGAAGCAGTCCCAGCAAGCTGATATGCTTTCACCCGCGCGCTGGTCTATCTTTCAGGAATTTTCTTACAATATTACACCGCTAATCAGAGCCTCCATTTTCGGCATTTTTAACCCGGATGATTTTTCTTATATCGTTATGCCATCAGCAACATGGTCGGTCGTTACTAATTTAGATCTCATGTTAATAGCCTATTACTCGGATGGTGATCCATTAACTGAATGGGGCGATGCCGGCAATGCGTTTATTACCAGACTTAAATATTCTTTTTGAAATTCAACATGTTTCAACCCAATCTGGATGAAATGCGGGAAAAGCAGGTTGCCCGTTTTCGGCGAACTCTGATGGGTGTGCTGATTGTAATTGGTATAATTGTCATCTGGTATTTTAGTGAATGAAGGCTATTCTACTTTTCAAACAGTTGAAACGAATTTGCAGGGAAAAGGCAAAATACGAACAATATTTGCCAGCACCGGCAAAGCAATATTTCTCACTTCGCTAACCACCATGTTAGCTTTTGGCTCATTAATATTTTCTATCTGGCGTGGTTTTTCATCTGGGCGCGGCTCTTTTTGTTGGCGTTGCTGCTTGCTTTTTAACTTCTGTAATTATTTTACCAGGGATTATTGGGTTGATTGAGAGGAAAAAAATAGTAAAAGATAAACTAATACAAACTCATTTCAAAAGTATCCGAAAGCCTGCTTGCTCAAAATGATGATCATTTGTAAAAGCGGCAGAAATTCTATATTTTGACATGATAGTGAAGCTAGTACAATCAATTAAACCCCATTCTTTATCAATACGATGTTTGTAAAGCAACCAGCTTTCATCAAATAATTCTTGATTTATCCGAATCAATTTGATTTCTTTTGAGCTTAAAATTGATTCAATAAGATTTACGGCAAGTTTGCGAAACTGAACCCTTGACAGCGAATTGGCAATTTCACAAATGACATAATCACTTACCAAGAATGAACAGTTATTGTTGATTAATTCCTGTCTAATATTTTTAGCCTCCTTATGCCAAAAGTCTCTTTTATTAGCTAGGGCTAACCAGGCGGAAGTATCAATAAAAATGCTTTCGTTCATTTTTTGGGTACTCCATAAAGATAGTGATCATGTTGTTCCGAAAGATCGTCCATACCCATGTCCATTGCCCAGTTATCAATAGATAATAAAGGATTAGGTGTGTCATTTTTTGTTAGAGATACATCTTCCCTTAAAATTAAAATTCTAACTTCTGAATCTGAGTCCAATTTCAATTTTTTAATTATCGCTGGAGGAACGGATAAATGACCATCTGGCAGAAGTTTGGTTTTCCATTCTAAAGCTATCATGTTTTAATCCATTTTTTATTTTTTTAAAATATAACGAATAATCAAAAAGGAAGCAAGTATTATTTATTAATTAAATCGATCAAATTGTGAGAAAAGAATGAAGATAATAACCCATATTATATTTTTCATTATATTACTAACTATTGTATCTCCAGCACTTTCGTTAGAAAATAATTCATTCAAATGGCAAATCGGAGAAGAACTCACCTATAAAGTAAAATGGTCTTTCATTCGCTTGGGAACAATTAAAGTGCAAGTTTGTGATACACTGACAATGGGTAATACATTTGTTTATCATGTGAAATTATTCGTCGATTCCAATCCATTGTTGTTTTTTGTCAATATGCACAATGTTTATGAAAGCTATATTACTAAGGATTTCCGGCTTCAACTTTTTGTTTCAGAAGAAAAAATCGATGGCATTACCTACCTTGCGGAATATCGTTTTAATTATACTGACAGCCTGATCCACACAATTATGACTGATATGGAAGATCCCAACGTAACCATTATAAAAGATGATCCGTTGAACGAAACACTTTTAGATGGCGCATCAATGATTTTCTATGCCCGGGCAAATTCAATTTATACCCGAACAGATACACTCATTTCATTTTTCGCATCAAAACTGGGCAAAGTCGCCATTAATTTCAAAGGTAAGAATGGTAAAACAAAGATTAGTGCGTTAAAGAAACCGATGGAATCATATTATGTAGATGGGATTGTTCGCATGAAAGGGATTGCCGGACTTACCGGTCCTTACAAAGGTTGGTTTGCAACGGGTGATCAAAGACCGCCTTTAAAAGCCGAAATGAAAGTGTTTATTGGATCTGTGAAAATACAGTTAGAAAAATGGACTGGATGGGAGCCGGTGAAGGCGAGATGATTTTTTCTAACCGTCTAGCGAAGCATCGCTCTAAACCGACAAGTGACAAAAGAGGGAGACAAGGAGATGGGGCGAGATGGAGAAGAAGTCATTAATTTGATAGGATATTTTTCTGCTTTCATATTCTCCCAATCTCCCATTCACGAGTTCTCCCACTCATTTTTGACGACTTGTCAGGGCATCGAAGCAACTATGTTTTTAAATTCTTCTTCGGTAAAAGCACGCATGGTTTCACATTCTATGCCGCCAGAAGAAAACGCTTCAAAAGCAAACTTAACGGACGAAATTTTATTCACCGCGGAATTATTTAATTAAAAAAACATTTAACCTAACTACATCACCCAATCACCTTATTACCCTGTTAACTATCATTTGCTCATTCGAAACTAATTTCATCTTCAAGATAAATAGATTTCACAATTTTTTGTTCGATATTCGACGTTCAGTATTCATCATTCGATATTCAAAAAAAATAATGACTGTCGAATATCGAATTATGAATAACGAATAGAGATTTTGCACAATACACGTCCGATGTACGGAATTCGGTGAAAAAAAACTTAAAACCGCTTTGTTAATAGTTTACCTTAAAAAACCGGAAGCAGGGGATTCGTTAACATCAGGAAATTATTATTATTGAAATAAGGACAAAAGTCCACAGGATAAATCGAATCAAAGGAGTATTAATAAAAGATTATGTGCTATCTAACCAGGATTAATTTATTCACTAAAACACTATTTCGCGTTGAGGCTTTAACAAAATAAATTCCGGACGGAAACAAGTTGTTTTTTTTACCTGTGGCATCCCAGGGAAAATTATGTAATCCCGGTTTCAAATCATTAGCGTTTAAAATACGAACCCTGTTACCATTTATATCATAAATTTCAATTTTAACATTTGTTGTTCTATTAATTTCAATTGGTTTATTTGTGGCGTTGTTAAATGGATTGGGATAATTTTGGAACAACCGGAAATTCTTTTGTTGATGATTCTCAAAACGATTACCCGGAACTGTGAGGGGCGCGTATCTTTTCTCCATTCTTCGGTACATGATATCATACGGCGGCTCACTTCCTTCTGTCCAAATTACATCAAAAATGTCCCATCTAAATGTTTTGTAACAAACGTTTGGATTAGATTTTGGTATATCACTGGTTGTACTTACCGGAATTGGCGGTAAAGTCGTGAAAATTCCATCTACATTCTGACCATAAAAAATTTCGTTTTTATTTTGCCAGACTATTGCACATGACCTGATATGTACATCATCGACCGAGGGCATGGGATTTTGGTTTATAAAAATACTATCAGTGCAAATTATATTAATTTCAGATGAGTTCATATTTAAAAGAGAAGTAGAAAATCCGCTGCGATCTTCATTGACATACGATACAACCATATCACAGTGTTTTTCCTCATTCCCATACGCGTAATTTCTCACCGAAATCGAAGGATATTCAGCATTGAAAAAAGGCAAAATCAGCGCTTGATTAATGATAACATTGTTTTCATTTGTTACTGAGATATTTTGGTAGAAAAGCGAGGATGTGTTCTGTGTCAAAGAAAAATCAGTCCACAAAACATGCAGCCAGTCCGCTTCAAATTGCAGGTCATTGGCAATAATCCCTTTTTTGAATCACAGCTATCAGCGCTTAAAATTGCTACCGGGTTGATCCGACTCAAATCTCTGGCAAACTGTTGATAGAATATATTGTCTGTATTGTCAGTATCTCTTTTCCCTTGCCACACAACGTGAAGGGAATTTAATGTTGTTTCAATCGCTGGATATTTACAGTAAATAGCCCCTGCCGGCACCAATGTTATTGGCAAAGAACCGCCTTCCCAATTTGTTGTGTTGTCTTTCAGGTATGTCAGACAAATTCCTTCTCCATTTTCCGAACACCAAACAGCGTAAACCCAATCATCTTCCGCAATGGTCAAACAGGGAAAAGTACCATAACCAAGAATTGCCGGGGGTGACCAATTTATTCCATCGTCGCTGTAAACCCATTGAACGACCGGTCTGTTTTCCAGCTTGTTTTGGAAAACAACAATCCTTCGATCAGTTGATGTCCGGGCAATTTTTCGACTATTGTTGTAGCCGGTCGCTTCATTGTTAAAAGATTCACCGATTTTTAATGGTTCATCAGCAAATGTGAAATTGGAAACGACTAAAGAGAAAACGCAACCCCAAAAGACAAATAAATACCTGTTGAAATGGAAATGTTTTTGTGACATTTTATTCTCCTTGTGCTTGCAAAGAAATACCGCAAATCAGCACTATTCGTACAGCTCTTTAAAAATAATTTTCATTTTCTCATCTGGTGATTTCAAAACATCAAAATTGGAATTAACTTTTTCCTCGTCCTTCTTGCACAAATATTTTAGCAACTCAACATTCTCATTCCATCCAACACCATCAAAAAACGCTATTCCATTGTGATCTCTTGCTTTGTAAAGCGCTTTGCTAAAATAACAGGTGCCCAGGTAAACATAGTCAAGACCGTTCTCTTTTGCCCAGTTGATCGTACGCCACATTATCCATTTTCCCAAAGAGTGACTTTTTAAATAAGCAACATCAAAAAAAGAATACCAGAAATGCAGCATGTTTTTATCAATTGCAGCAAAGGCATATCCGTAAATTTTTTCTTTTGAACGAAAAGTAAAAATGTGCGACAGTGTATTCCGGGTAAAAATATATTTCAGTCGTTCTTCATCCATTCTTCCGCCTTTGAATCGATCCGCTGCATAATTTGTACAGAAGGAAAGAAAGTCAGTATTTTCAAGATTGAAGGACGATTTTTCCGATGGAATAATTTCGATTCCCAGGGTTTGTACCAGCCGATTCACTCTTCGGTTTTCTGAAGTATCTTCAAATTTATTCAGAGCAATTCGAACGCTGCGCGCTAAATAGAATACATCTTTTTTGATGTTCAAATCACCGGTATAGGGTAAAAATCCTTTCCCATAAATCTCTGACAGCTTATCCCCGGTTTCTTTGATACAATAAACTCCGTAAGAGAAGGTGTAGGTGGCGTAAATATTTTGATGTTCGGAAAAAAATATTTTCATGTTTTTCGTGTTGATTTAATTTTCGAATATGCATGATAATGTTAAAAATAAAATAACACTTTGAATATCTGGTTTGCCTGGCATGATAATTTAAATTTAATACAAATCCCCGCGCCTGTGGGAGAAAACCGGCATTTGCTTTCTGACTGATAAAATGGTCTCTTTGTTAATCTTACCAACAATAAGTTCTTCCCGGTTTTCTGCAGCAGAAGAAACGACAACCCCATACGGATCAATAATTCGGCTCGAGCCACAGAAGGCAATTCTTCCAACAGAACCAACGCGATTTGCCGCGACAAAATAAGCTTGATTTTCTATTGCTCGTGCACGGATCAAGGTTTCCCAATGTGTGAGCCTGGGAAAGGGCCAGGCAGAACAGAGGACAAAGACGTCCGCTCCTTTTAGCGCCAAAGAACGAGCAATCTCCGGAAATCGAAGATCATAACAAATCATCAATCCTACTCTGAATTCACCTATGGGAATTATTGCTAATGAATCACCAAGTGTGATGATGCTATCCTCATTAAAGGGGGGATAAGCAGCCAAATGCGTTTTTTGATATTTTCCAACCAGGTTTCCTTGCTCATTAATAACAGCAATTGAATTGAAAATTTTGTCTTTTATTCTTTCGGAAATCCCACATATTATTCCAATATCATTTTTTACGGCGGTCTGTTGCAGATGTTTAAAAGGTTCTTCTTCCCAGGATGATGCACTATTTCGAATGGTTGCCATTTCATAGCCGGTGTCAGCCATTTCAGGGAAAACAATAACGTCGCAGCCGTGTTTTTTAGCTGAGTGGGTGAATTGGGTGATCTTTTCCAGGTTAGCCTTAATATCGCCTGGAGAACAATTTATTTGTGCAATTCCTGTTTTCATGTTTTCCTGTTGAGATAAAAAAAGCCAGAAGACAGGGGAGCAACTGATCTAATGGCGATGATATTTTTTTTGGACATTATTAAATTTTTGAATGGTAAACGTTATTTTTCATTACAAGAACTTGAGCAAAGCAATAATCAATGATGCCTGTGCTACGGATATACCAAACACCCACTTTATAATTTCGGCTTTTTGTTGACTGATTCGGGCTTCCAATCTCAACTCAAGTTCTTTGATTTGAGTTTCTCCCTTGACTTCGAGTTCTTTAATATCTCTTTTTAACTCATTGAATCTTGTTTCAATACTTGCTTCGAGGTTTTTAATTTGTGTTTCGCCTTTAACTTCAAGCTCTTTGATTTGAGTTTTAACCATCGCATCAAGCTCTTTAATATCTCTTTTTAGCTCGGCATATCTTGTTTCTGTGGTGACTTCAAGCTCTTTTATATCTCTTTTTAACTCATTGTTTTGGATTTCAGCCGCTGTTGCATAATTGTTCATATCTTGTTTTATTTCTGCAATATCCCTCTTTGTTGCGAGCCGTTTTTCTGTCAATTCAATTTGGGTTTTTACCACCATCTCAGCTTGTTCTTCGGAAAAACCAACTGATTGGAGATTTTTTATATAACTGTGGGTATCTAAAGCGATCGCGTTTTCCATAATGCACCATTCAAAATGTGACTTTAATTTATTTTAATTTAACAAATATACATTAATAATATAATAAAAAAATACTAAAATGCAAGTGATTTTTAATGTTAGCAGTACGCTTGAACTTTACTAAACCTTAAAGGTTTAGTAAAGTTTTAATAAAAAAGCCCCTAACCAAGTGGCAGGGGCTTTTCTCTTGTTCACGTTTTCAACTCGATTAACTTACAGCAATTTCTCTCGCTTTTGCTTCTTCGCTTTTGGGAACATTAACGGTTAAGATACCATCTTTGTAATCCGCTTTAATATCGCCGGCTTTTACATTTTTCGGCAGATGAAAACATCTCTCAAATTTTCCATAGCTTCTTTCAATTCGGTGAAAGTTCTTATCATTTTCTTCTTTTTCATTTTTTCTTTCACCAGACAAAGTTAACATATCATTTTCAAACGAGATTTTAATTTCATCTTTTTTCATTCCGGGTAATTCTGCCGTTACTTCATAACCTTTATCATTTTCAGCGATATCAACTGCCGGGTTCCAAACAGTATCGGTATTATAATCAATTCCAAAATTTCCAAAAAACTGATCCAAATCGCGCGGTAAAGTCATTAAGTTTCTACGTGGTGTCCATCTAATCATTGACATTATTCATTCCTCCTGAATAGGTTAATATATAGTTTGTTTTTTTTATCGTTTCTATCCATGCTTATGCAAAGCCTGTGCCAAAACATATATATATTGCTTAACTTTATAATTATCAGTTTGATATATTGTATTTTAAGAATATTGTGACTTTCATGTCAGTGTGTCATAGTGGCAAACCGATTGAATATATTTCAATTGAGCTGACAATGTGGCAGTGCATTTGTAGGGAATTGATATGATGTTGGAAATTTATTGGTTTTTTTGTGGGGACATGGATTTTGTTGCAAAAAGAAATGCCAATTTATTGATAATTATACCCAACAAACCGGCATTTATAATTGATAAAAATGTGAAATCAATTTTTGTGTTGTAACTGAGCAATATAACCAAATGAGATACTAAAAACAGGTATCACCAAATAACGCAGTCCTATTTGCGTGAACCAATCACTAAAAGCCATTTTTGCCATTGGCAGCAATATTACAATATCCAGCAGCCAATTTATAATTAGCCAGGAAAATCCGACAACAAGCCCCTCTTTTAAAAAATTTTCTTTTAATTGTTTGAAATAGACAACCAATAGATAGGCGCCGAAAATAGAGGAAACGACCATTAATATAGATTTGATAAATAAAATATCCATGGTCGGCTGTCCATTTTTGTCGTAAAAGAAAAAGGCAACAATAAAAGGGATCAACCAGGTTAAGAAACCGAACAGAATTATTTTAAAAGTTCTTTTCATTGGCTTTTCTCCTCATCAATAAAAATCTGGATCTCCGTCAGGTAGTT
>JADHVV010000049.1 GCA_016783825.1 Candidatus Zhuqueibacterota bacterium
TAGTGTATGTCCGAGAAAGCAGTCATTCCGGTTGGAGCGCAGCGGAATACCGGAATCTTGTGCATAAAACCATGAGATTCCGGCACAAAAAATCGCCGGAATGACAAAACATACCTTTTTCGGACAGACACTAATTAAGCTGATCAAGTGCACTGAACTAAAACTTACAAAAACAATGCTTGAAAAAATACAAATGGTCAAGTTATTTAATTCAAAGTCTTTAATTTAATTTTGATTTCATTCCTGTGGGAGAGTATTTAGCACATTATTTTTGCCCTATGATCAGTTACACAAAACCAACAAAAATGATGCAGACTGGTTTTTTATATTTGACATTATCGATTTTTTTAAGTACTTTATAGTGTGAACTGTGCATAACTAACCTTGTCAAAAATTGGAGGGAAAACCATGAGTATTGTAGCGATAAATCCTGCAACAGGGAAAACCATTAAAACCTATGAAGAACCATCACCTCAAGAAGTAAAAGGAATTATTGAACAATCCCACTTGGCATTTATAGAATGGAGAACCACAAGTTTCTCTTTGCGATCCACTCTCATGAAAAAGGCTGCACAATTTCTTCGGGATAATTCCGAAAGATATGCAAAACTAATGACAGACGAAATGGGCAAAACAATTTCCGGAGGACGGGCTGAAGTTGAGAAATGTGCCTGGGTGTGTGATTATTATGCGGAAAATGCAGAGACATTTTTACAGGCTGAATTGGTTGAAACAGATGCCAGCAAAAGTTATGTTACCTTTAATCCTATCGGTGTTGTGCTCGCTGTGATGCCCTGGAATTTTCCTTTTTGGCAGGTATTCAGGTTTGCAGCGCCGGCGCTGATGGCAGGAAATGGCGGGATTTTGAAACATGCCTCGAATGTTCCTGGCTGCGCATTGGCGATTGAGGAAACATTCAGGGAAGCCGGTTTCCCAAAAGATATTTTCCGAACCCTGCTCATTGGCAGCAAACAGGTTGAAGTGGTAATCGAAAATCCGCAAATCAAAGCTGTAACCTTAACGGGCAGTATGCCGGCAGGCATTGCCGTCGCCAAAAAAGCTGGAGAAAAACTCAAAAAATCTGTTCTCGAATTGGGTGGAAGTGATCCCTACATTGTTTTGGAAGATGCTGATTTAGAGGCAGCCGTAACCACATGTGTAACAAGCAGGTTGATAAATTCGGGTCAAAGTTGCATTGCAGCTAAACGGTTTATTGTTGTTGAATCGATTAGAGAAAAGTTTGAAGAATTATACGTTGAACAAATGAGCGAAAAAAAGATGGGCAATCCACTGCAGGAAGATACAGATGTGGGACCTCAAGCCCGCCATGATTTGAGAGATGAGCTTCACCAGCAGGTTGAACAAAGTATTAAACTGGGAGCGAATTGTTTATTAGGAGGCGTAGTCCCGGCTGATGATGGTGCATATTATCCGCCAACTGTTTTGACAAATGTAAAAAAAGGCATGCCCGCTTATGATGAAGAGTTGTTTGGCCCGGTAGCTGCGATCATTGCTGCGAAAGACGAAGCGAATGCAATCAGAATTGCTAATGACTCGGTCTTTGGATTAGGCGCTGCTATTTTTACTCAAGATGTAGAGCGAGGAGAAAGGATTGCTGCAATAGAGTTAGAAGCCGGTGCTTGCTTTGTTAATACTTTTGTAAAATCTGACCCGCGACTGCCGTTCGGAGGAATAAAAGAAAGTGGATATGGCAGGGAATTGTCGCATTATGGGATTAAAGAATTTGTTAATATTAAAACCGTTTTTGTGAAATAGTGTAACCGTTCACCTGGTAAATAAAGAATGGATGAGATCGTGCAGTTGAAAACGAACAATTATGCCCAACGGATGAGCTGCCAACGGATTTTGGCTGCTTGAGTAGTGATTGAAGGAAAACACCATTAGACATTCAATGAAAAAATCATTTAGCTTATAAAAAGCTTTGATTTGTATCCGTTGGCTGCTCATCCGTTGGGATTTTTTAGTCTTTTCTTCTCTGACACATGGTGAACGTTTACGAAATAGGAAAATAATATGCAATAAATGTTATTAAAACTCATTTTTTATGAGGTACAAATGTTCGATTCAAATGAGTTGAATAAGATAAAAAAAGAAAGACAAGATTGGGAACAAAAAAAATTGAATCCAACTCTTGAACGGTTACCGGGAAGGAAAGACAATTTTGTCACCGGTTCTTCTGACCTGGTAGATACAATATATTCACCTGAAAATTTGGGTGATTTGGATTATGCAGAACAGGTTGGATTCCCTGGTCAGTACCCGTTCACCCGGGGCGTGCAGCCAACCATGTACCGCGGCAGGTTATGGACGATGCGACAGTATGCCGGTTTTGGAACTGCTGAAGAATCAAACAGACGCTACAAGTATCTGCTTGAACAGGGACAAACAGGATTGTCAGTTGCATTTGACTTGGCAACCCAAATTGGCTATGATTCTGATTTTGAAATGAGCTATGGTGAAGTTGGGAAAGTCGGGGTAGCCATTGACAGCCTTGCTGATATAGAAACGCTGTTTAAAGGAATCCCCTTGGATAAAGTTTCCACCTCAATGACAATAAATTCCCCGGCTGCCGTACTTTTAGCAATGTACATCGTTGTTGCAGAAAAACAGGGAGTCCCCGCTTCAAAAATCACCGGAACAATTCAGAATGATATTTTGAAAGAATACGTGGCGCGGGGTACCTATATTTTTCCGCCCAAACCTTCTATGAGATTAATTACAGATATTTTTGCATATTGTTCAAAACACGTTCCTCGCTGGAACACGATCAGCATCTCCGGCTATCATATTCGCGAAGCCGGTTCCACAGCAGCCCAGGAAATAGGATTTACACTGGCAAATGGAATCGCTTACGTACAGTCAGCAATCGATGCCGGATTGGATGTCGATTCATTTGCTACGCGATTGTCGTTTTTTTTTAATGCTTATAATGATTTACTAGAAGAAGTTGCAAAATTCAGAGCTGCGCGCAGGTTGTGGGCAACAATAATGAAAGATCGTTTTGGAGCAAAAAATGAAAAAGCAAAAATGTTACGTTTTCACACGCAAACCGGTGGTTCAACTTTAACAGCCCAGCAGCCCATGAATAATATCGCCCGGGTAACAATTCAGACATTGGCAGCAGTACTTGGCGGAACGCAGAGTTTGCATACCAATAGTTATGATGAAGCATTAGCCCTGCCAACTGAAGAATCAGTTCGTGTTGCCCTTCGTACACAGCAGATTGTCGCCCATGAATCAGGAGTTGCTGATACAGTAGATCCATTAGCAGGTTCTTATTATATTGAAGCAAAGACAAATCAAATTGAAAAGCAGGCGCTGGATTATATAAAAAAGATAGACCGGTTGGGTGGGGTCGTAAGCGCCATTGAGAAAGGATATATTCAAAAAGAAATCCAAACTTCTTCCTATCGCTATCTCTCTGATATTGAAAAAGAAGAGAGAATAGTTGTTGGTGTCAATAAATTTGAAATTGAGGAAGCCAATAAGCCTGATTTATTAAAGGTTGATTTCCTGGTGCAGGAAGAACAGATTAAAAAACTTCAGGCGATGAAACAAGGACGGGATAATGAGTCGGTACAAAAAAGTTTGTTTGAACTAAGAAAGGTCGCAGAAAGTAAAAACAATATTATGCCGGCAATCCTGGATGCTGTAAAAGTCTATGCAACATTGGGGGAGATTTGTGGTGTGCTTCGAGAAGTTTTTGGAGAATATAAAGAGACGATTGTTTTGTAGTAGTAATTGGTGAGTGGTGGATTGGTGAGTAGTAGAGTAGTTAGTGGTAGAGTAGTGATTTGTGAGTTGTGAAAAGTAATAGGATTATAAAAAAAGGAAGCACTCTGTGGAGTAGTTTGAATAAATGCAGGAACAAATTGTAACCATTTAAGAGTTATAAAATGATACCAAAAATCAGAGTAGTTTTAGCAAAACCGGGATTGGATGGTCATGACCGTGGCGCCAAAGTTATTGCGCAAGCATTAAGAGATGCCGGGATGGAAGTGATTTACACCGGTATTCGCCAGACCCCGCAGGCAATCGTTAATGCAGTTTTGCAGGAAGATGCCAGTGTTTTGGGATTGAGTATTCTTTCCGGCGCTCATAACCATTTGTTGCCAAAGGTGATGGAATTGTTAAAAGCCAATCAAATGGATGATGTGTTAGTGGTTGCCGGTGGCGTGATCCCTGACGAAGATATTCCCGGGTTAAAAGAAGCCGGCATTAAAGAAATTTTCACGCCAGGCACATCAATGCAGAAGGTTGTGGATTACATTAACAATAATTTATTGAGAAAATAATTTGGGCAACAAATTAACTGTTTATTATCTAAGGTGAATAATGGTTCAAAAAATTGATCATATCGGTATAGCAGTAAAAAGTTTGGACGCGCAGATGAAGTACTACAGCGATGTATTGGGACTTAAATGTACAGGAATTGAAGAAGTGGCAGATCAAAAAGTTAAAGTTGCCATGTTTCCTTTGGGGGAAGTCCGAATTGAATTGCTGGAACCAATGAGCACGGATAGTCCGATAGCCAGATTTATTGAAAAGAAGGGTGAGGGAATACATCATATCGCTTTTCAAGTGATGGACTTAAATGGGCAACTGGTAAAACTTGAGGAAAGGGATATCCAGCTTATTGATCAGGAACCACGAGTAGGAGCTGGTGGGCACAACATTGCTTTTCTGCACCCGAAATCAACTTTTGGTGTATTGACGGAATTATGTGAATATTGAATTCGGATTTATGGTCCATCTCGATTTTGGATTTACGATTTCGGATTTCGGAATTAGTTCGATTTTGGATTTACGATTTCAGATTTCGGAATTATTTCTTTTCATTCCGAAATCCGAATTCCCTATTCCCAAATCGAATTAAATTGTTCAAATAACAATCTGTATATTTGCGTCTAACCTTTTGCCTCCAATTTTTGATCAAAATATATTATTACATCTGTAAAGGAGAAATCCATGACTGCCGGTTTAAATTTTAAATCAAATAAGATTTTTTCCGCTGCGATGTTTTATATCATAATTATGTTCAGTCTTCTAGCGCCCAATCAATTGACATCTCAAACTAAAGAACAGGCGTTTTTTATCGACTGTGCACAATTTATGGATTCTGACAACCTGATCTTACTTGAGATTTTTTATTCAATATCGAGACAAAGCCTTACCTATAAAGAGAACCCCAATGGTTTCCAGGCTGATGGAACTATTAAGACATATTTAATGACTCCAATCATAGACTGGGAAAATATAAATATAGAGAAACCTGACTCACTAAAAATGTGGTTTGACGCGCATACAAAAGCTGTTCTCATTGACAGCATACAAATACATGACTTGGTTGATTCACTTCATCAATTATTAGTGCCAGAAGAAATTGTTGATCTAAGTATGGTGAAAGTGAAGCAGGGAGATTATGAACTGCTTTCAATTTACACTGATTTGAATTCAAAAAAGAAGAAAGTGATACGGGATTACTATTTTATCAGGAAATATCCAAAAAAGAAGGTTTCACTCAGCAGCATAAAGTTGGCAAGCTCAATTACTGAGGCAGACGGAAAAGAGTTGAGATTTGATAAAAATGGTATCCGTGTTATTCCAAACGTCAGCAGAGGATATGTTTCAGGTACCACGGAGATGTATTTTTACGCTGAAATATATAATCTGATAATTAAAAAAGAAGCTGATAAATCAACATATCGCGTCGAGTATTTTATTTTTGATCAAAAAGGGCAAGTCGTACTAAAATCCAGAGATGAATCGAGAAAAAATCCTGGTGTCAATGCGTTTATTCATGGGTCTTTTAATATCAGTGATTTGCCATGCGGCTTTTATAAATTCAAAATAAAGATTACCGACGAGTTTACAGAAAAGTCTGCTGAAGCGGAGAAGAATTTTTATATTCATAATTGAATAGGAGTGACTGACAGTAATGGATAACCAATCCAATCGACTGATATCTCTGGACATGTTTCGCGGTTTCACTATTGCTTTGATGATCTTAGTTAATAATCCTGGCAGTTGGTCTTACGTTTACGCACCGCTGCGCCACGCAGAATGGCATGGCTGGACACCTACCGATCTTGTCTTTCCGTTTTTTTTGTTCATTGTTGGCGTTGCTTTATCATTGTCTTTCTCAAAAAGAATTGAGCAGGGAGATAAAGAATCGCAGTTATTAATAAAGGTGATTCGGAGAACGTTAATCATTTTTGCCATCGGATTGTTTTTAAGTTTATTTCCTTTTTTCAATTTTGCCAAACTTCGTATTCCCGGTGTTTTGCAGCGAATTGCTGTTTGCTATTTTTTTGCTTCCACCATCTTCCTTTATGCGAATAAAAAATTACAGGTTGCCTGGACTATTTTCCTGCTGGTTATTTACTGGATTTTAATGAAAACAATTCCTGTCCCTGAATTCGGCGCAGGAGTAATGGAGCCGGAAGGAAACCTGTGCTGGTTCATCGATAGCACCCTGTTAGCCGGTTTTACATGGAGCGGCGCGCCTGTTCCGGGTTTTGATCCCGAGGGGATTTTTAGCACCATCCCGGCAATTGCCACTGTTATGTTCGGCGTTTTTACTGGCGATTGGATCCGTAGTAATAAAGGACATTACGAAAAAGTTGCCGGATTATTTGTGGCTGGAAATATCCTGCTTGTTTTGGGAGTGATTATGGATGTCTGGTTGCCGATTAATAAAGGTTTGTGGACATCCAGTTATTCTGTTTTTATGGCAGGAATGGCGATTAATTTTTTAGCCGTATGCTATTGGATCATCGATATCAAAGGCTATCAAAACTGGACAAAACCGTTTGTTGTTTTTGGGAGTAATGCAATCACGGTTTATGCGCTTTCAGCCTTGGTCGCCAGAATTACCATTTATACGAAATGGACTCAGGAAGATGGCTTAAAAATCAGCCTGAAAACATTTTTGTATGAAAATCTTTTTCATTCCTGGGCCGGGGACTATTTTGCATCTTTACTTTACCCGGTTACCTGGATTTTGATCTATCTGGGATTGATGTGGATTTTGTACCGGAAAAAGATTTTTATTAAAATTTGATTTCTTTTCAAAGTAATTATATTTTTGTTGAATATTTAAAATAATTTTTATATAATATGATATGTGTACTACTATAAAAAAGATGAAAAATTGGGTATAAATTTCTTGTTTCAAGTTGGAAATTTCCCAAAGCAAATACAAAAATTTCAACACAAAGAAGATGGAATATGCCCAAAAAAGATTTATATCACGATAAAGTAAAAAATGCCCTGATCAAAGACGGCTGGGAAATCACCCATGATCCACTTCGCCTTTCCTGGGGTAGTAAAGATATGTATGTAGATTTGGGTGCGGAGCAAGTTTTAGCTGCTGAGCGGCAAGGTCAAAAAATAGCTGTTGAAATAAAGAGTTTTATCGGCCTATCAGAAATGGATGACACTGAGAAAGCGCTTGGTCAATACTTGCTCTATCGTTCCGTTATGAGCCGAACGGAACCGGATCGTCTTTTGTACTTATCTGTGCACGAGGAAATTTACACGGATATTTTTGATGAGCCGTTAGGCCAGATTCTAATTGAAGATTATCAACTTCGGTTAATGATATTTGATTTAAATGAGGAGGTAGTTTTAAAATGGATTCCTTAATAAACTATCGGCAATTGGTAAAAAATGCGCTAAGGAAACTAACAGAAATTCCATATGCGCACGGCGAGATCCACTTTGAGACAATTTTTGACAGCGAAGCGGATAGATACATGCTTATGGTGTTAGGCCGGAGAAACAAAAAGCGTGTTCATAGCTGCTTAGCACATATTGATATTATTGACGGAAAATTATGGATTCAACGAGATGGCACGGAGCATGGCATTGCGAAAGAGCTCCTTGATGCTGGAATCCCGAAAGATCATATTGTTCTTGGATATCGCACACCTGAAATCAGAAAACAGACAGGCTTAGCGGTATCTTGATTAAGATGATGCTAATTTATCTAATATAGATTGAAGAAAATGGTTGACGAAAGAAAAATAAAACGCCGAAAATTCCTAAAATCTTCTTTCCAGGCAGCGGGTGGTTTTTATCTCACAGGATTACCCGGTTGCCAGGCAGAATCAAATCAAAATAAAGCAGAGGAAGCAAACCAGTCAAAAGTTGTAATCGCTCAAAACAAACTCGTCAGAGATAAAAATAAAAAGCTGAATGGCGATCAAGTTGGAAAATTGCTTGATAACGCCATGGAAAACCTGTTGCAATTTAACCATTCATCAAAAGCTTGGCAGCGCCTATTCAATAAAAATGATGTAGTCGGTATAAAAGTGAACTGTTTGGCAGGGAGAGGACTGTCAACAAATTATGAACTGGTTCAGGCTATTGTTGAAGGTTTGAAGTCGGCTGGAGTGGCTGAAAAAAATATTATCATCTGGGATAGAGCCAATCGTGATCTGGAAAAAGCAGGATATAAAATCCAAACCAACCGTAATAGACTAAAATGCTACGGGAATGATCAGGTTGGGTATTCGCGAAAATTATACGAATTTGGAGAGGTGGGGAGTTCTTTGAGCAATATTTTGGTGCGTCAGTGTACAACAATTATCAACGTGCCCATACTAAAAGATCATGGTATTTGTGGAGTCACTAATGCCCTGAAAAATTATTTTGGCGCAATTCACAATCCCAATAAATACCACGATAATTTGGGCGATCCCTTTATTGCCGATGTAAATATGCTTCCCGAAATCAGAAATAAAACAAGGCTCACAATCACTGATGCACTGACTGCACAGTATGAAGGGGGGCCACCGTTTATGCCGCAGTGGACATGGCAATTTAATGGACTATTAGTGGGATTTGATCCGGTTGCCTTGGATACAGTGGCGTGGGATATTATCGAGAAAAAACGAAAAGAGAAGGGACTCCCATCATTGAAACAGGCAAATCGTGAACCAACTTATATTGCAACGGCTGCTGATAGCAATCACCGGCTTGGTTGTAATGATTTGAATAATATTAAAATTGATGAAGTGTGAGCTAATGTTTGTTGTGATCTTTTTTAATTTTTATAATGCAACAGGGAGTTAAACCGTAAGGCTTTTAAATAATGGTGACAAATCAATGCATAAGGTTTCAAGAAGACAATTTCTAATAGAATCATCGCAAATGTGCGGAGCAGGTGCTGTTTTACTTTCTTCTTTAGGAAGTAATTCAGATCTATTAAAACAGGATACAAAAAACCTGGTGGAAGCAAAATATTATGAAAAACTGCCCCACCGGAAAATAAAATGCGTGCTTTGTCCGCGCGAATGTGTGATTGATGATTTGGAAACCGGGTACTGCGGTGTCAGGGAAAATTATGGTGGAACTTATTATACGCTCGTTCACAGCCGCCCTTGCAGCGCTCATGTTGACCCAATTGAAAAAAAACCATTGTTCCATTTTTTGCCGGGTACAACCGCCTTTTCAATTGCCACTGTTGGCTGCAATGTGCTTTGTAAATTCTGTCAAAACTGGGAGATTTCACAGGCGCGTCCCGATCAAATTAATAATTATGATATGCCGCCTGAAAAAATTGCCAGCTACGCAAAAAATAATGGCTGTAAGTCTATCGCATACACATATACTGAACCTGTCATTTTTTATGAATATATGTATGATTGTGCTGTGGCTGGTCACAGAAAGAATGTCAAAAGTGTGATGATCAGCAACGGTTATATCCAGGCGCAGCCAATGCGTGATTTGTGCAAAGTTTTGGATGCTGTCAAAGTTGACTTAAAAGCATACACCAAAGAATTTTACAAAAAATTAGTTGCCGGACGTTTGCAACCTGTGCTGGATACGCTGGTATTACTAAAAGAAGAAAAAATGTGGACGGAGATCGTTTACCTGGTTATACCAACCATGAATGATAATCCACAGGAACTCAAACGGATGTGTAAATGGATTGTGTCCGAATTAGGCCCTGATGTGCCGATTCATTTTTCAAGGTTTTATCCAGTGTACAGGTTAAAAAATTTGCCGCCAACTCCAACGAAAACACTGGAAATGGCATATAATATTGCACAGGATGCAGGGATTCATTATGCATATATCGGAAATGTGCCCGGGCATGATGGGGAAAGCACTTTTTGCCCAAACTGCAAGAAAGTGGTGATCAGAAGAATTGGTTATCAAATTGTTGAGAATCATGTTAGTCAGAAGGGGATTTGTTTTAATTGTGGTTCTAAAATTGCGGGTGTTTGGTAGAATTAGGTAATGGGGTAATAAGGTAATTGGGTAATGTGGTAATTCGTATTAAACGGAAACATTTTTGTACAATCTTCCTTCGATAAATTTTTACTATGAATTGATTCGCCGAAGGAGAATGGGCAAAAGTATTCTTGACTTTGATCAAGTAGCAATAGTAAAGATAGAGGTCGAGATTGATACCCTTCGGGTACAGGGATAGAGATCAAGAAAAAATCTATTTTTTCTTAATCTCGATCTCGACCTTGATCTTTTCTTGTTGCAAAATTGATCCCTATTTACCCAATCACCAAATTACCCAAAATAAACAAAGTATGAATAAGTAAAATGAGAAAAGACCAATGAAACTTACAAAAATCATTTCCAAAATCTTAATTATTTCTTTCCTTTTAACTTTAAATTGTAAATCTCAACCTAAAATGGAGGTTGAAAAAAAAGCTATGGATCAACAAGAAGTGAGAAAATCCGCAGTTGCCGGGACCTGGTACACTGATGATCCGGATGAACTGCGAAAAGAAATTAGTCGCTATTTGGAAAACGCAAAATTGGCTCACATTAGTGGTGAGATTTTTGCGCTTGTTTCTCCCCATGCCGGTTATGCTTATTCAGGATTTACCGCGGCAAACGCTTACAAACAAGTCATGGGCAATAAATATGATGCTGTGATTGTCATTGCACCCAGTCATAGAGAAATGTTTTATGGCGTCTCCGTGTATAATAAGGACGGTTATGAAACGCCTCTCGGGGTTGTGCCGGTTGAAAAATCAATAGCCAACGCAATTATCGATTATGATGAACAGATTCGATTCACCATAGAAGGGCACCGTAATGAACATTCACTTGAAATACAACTGCCTTTTTTGCAGGTTGCAATTCCCGAACTTAAAATTGTCCCCATCGTTTTCTGGGATCACTCGTGGAAAAACTGTAATTTGTTAGCCGATGCGATCACAAAAGCAGTGAAGGGCAAAAAAGTTTTAATCGTTGCCAGCAGCGATTTGTACCACGGGAATTCATACAACGATTGTAAAAAAGCGGATAACAAAATTTTGAAACAGGTTGTCGAATTGAAACCTGAAAAGCTGTGTCGAGGTTTTGAGAAACAGCAGCTTATGGCTTGTGGCGGCGGCGGCATCGTTGTGGCGGAATTAGTGGCAATGAATTTGGGCGCGAATAAGGCAAAGATCGTTTATCAAACCAATTCAAATGACGTAACAGGAAGTAAAGGAGGGGATGTTGTTGGTTACGGAGCGGTTGCTATTTATAAAGAGGAAGGTGAAGGCAAACAAGAAAAAGAGGATAAAGTCGGTGTAGAGAGCGGATTATCAGAAGAAGAAAAAAAAGAGTTGCTGAAATTAGTGCGAAAAACAATTAAAAATGTTTTGGAAGATAAAGCGCTTCCCAAACCAAAATATAAGTTTCCACTTTTCAAAGAGAAGCACGGCGCTTTTGTTACCTTGAATAAAAATAGAATGCTGCGCGGCTGCATAGGTTATATTTTCGCAATCAAGCCGTTGGAAGACACGATCATCGATATGGCGCAGGCAGCAGCTTTTCGCGATCCACGATTTCCGCCATTAGTTATGGATGAGTTTGATGATTTGGAAGTTGAAATTTCGGTATTAACACCGATCCGTGAAATAAAAGATGTCGAGGAAATCGAAGTTGGCAAACACGGAATTATCATCGAACGAGGCGCTAACAGCGGTTTGTTACTTCCGCAAGTGGCGACAGAATATGGCTGGGACAGGGATACTTTTTTGGAACATACCTGTCAAAAAGCAGGTTTGCCAAAGGATAGCTGGAAAAAAAAGGGTACAATAATTAAGATTTTTTCTGCGGATGTTTTTCATGAGGAGGAGTAAGTAGAAAAAACAAATAAGGATCTTCAATTTAAAAACTTTCCCATTTGCCAGATTGTCATTCCGGCGAATGCGACTGTAGGAAGTGCCCGAAGGGTACCGGAATCTCCTTGTAAAAGCAAAGAGTTGCCTGCATTCGGTGTTATGACATTATTGAAAATGGGTAAGTTATTTAAATGGCATTTCTAATTTCTAAAAAAAAGGATAATTGTCAGACAATAGTGTATTTATTAGTTGATTAATAATTGTTGAAATTTACAGTTTGTATCCCTGCAAAATTAAGGAAATGTTTGACATTCAAAGTAGCCAAAGGAAGATCATTTTTCAAAACAATGCCAGCGATAAAGATATCACGAATTTCAAACTGTATGTTTTGCTTTATTAATCTCATTCGTTCAGTCGCACAAATTCAGGCAGCCTGATTATCGAAATCAAATATTGTAACGCCAAATAGAATTTTTTCAACATCTTTATAATGTTGTTTTGAAACACAACCTGTAAACAATTCATAGATTGTAATTGAAGTTGTTGAAAAAGTGTATTTGTTTGTCAGATAGGTGAGGATAGAATTTTCTTTGTTAACTTTCCTCAAATGATCTATAAATATGTTTGTATCAAGAATTATTTTGGGATTTGCCATTTGTTCAATTCCTTCCCGGCATTTTCGATAAGTGATACCTGCTCCTCTGACCAGACAGATGTGGTAGAAATTTTTTGCAGATAGTCTTCTCTCCATTTCGAAATCATTTTTTTGACGAATTTCATTTCCTCAACCAACTCCTCATCAATTTCAGTTTGGTTTTCATAATAATAAGAAAGAGCATCGTAAATTTCCCAATAATGAAGATGTGGATGCGATTTTACAATTTCGTCAATATCCATTTTCATGTCGATATGTTCCACAGCAATTTGAGAAACTTTGATTCTCGTACCCTTTATTTTTGCCTTTCCACCGCAACTGCCTTCAACTTTTTCAATATATGGGTGTTCAATTTTTGTTTGAAGAGTTATATCCATGAATTAATCCTTTCATTTTGTTTTATCTTTTAAAATGTACTAAACAACCTCCACAAAATCAATAATTATTTATAATAATTCTAAAAAAAACTTTGGATTTCTCCAAAAATATTCTTATTTTCACCCATCTAAATCGTATTTCACTAACAAAATAAGGAGAATTGAAAAAATGAAGAATGTTTTAATATTCTTTGTATCAAGCACTATTTTTTTCCTGGCATGTAGTCAGTCAGGACAAAATCCGTTTTTCACGGAATGGAAAACACCATTTGGCACACCTCCTTTTAATAAAATTAAGGAGGAAGTTCACTACCTGCCGGCATTTGAACAAGGCATGGCGCTACATCAAAACGAGATAGAGACTATCGTTAACAATACGGAAGCAGCAACATTTGAAAATACAATCGAAGCGATGGAATTGAGTGGCAAGTTATTGAAGAAAGTCAGCAAGGTATTTTCAAATATGTTGAGCGCCAATACAAGCGACACATTACAGGGAACAGCAAAAGTTGTCGCACCGTTAATGTCCAAGCACAGCGATGATATTTGGCTGAATGAAAAATTATTTCAACGCGTAAAAACAGTTTATGAAGGTAAAGAAAGCCTCAACCTAACCGATGAACAAAATAAGCTATTGGAAAAATATTACAAAGATTTTGTGCGCGGTGGCGCTAACCTTGATGAAGAAAAGAAAGCTGAATTGAGAGAGATCAATAAAGAACTGTCTTTACTGTCATTAAAATTCGGTGAAAATGTTTTGAAAGAAACAAACAAGTTCGAAATGGTCATTGACAATAAAGAAGATTTGGCTGGTTTGCCGGAAGCTATTGTCACCGGCGCGGTTGAAGCAGCAAAAGAGAGGGAATATGAGGGTAAGTGGGTGTTTACGATTCACAAACCCAGCATGATCCCATTTTTACAATATTCGGAAAAACGAGAATTGCGGGAGAAGATTTTCAAAGCCTATATCAACCAGGGCGATAATGATGATGAACTTGATAATAAAGAGACTTTGGCAAGGATAGCAGCGCTTCGTGTAAAAAAGGCTGCGTTGTTAGGCTATGAAACACATGCTCATTTTGTACTCGAAGAAAACATGGCAAAGGTACCGGAAAATGTTTATGGCTTGCTCGATAAACTCTGGAAACCGGCTTTGAATATGGCAAAAAAAGAAGCTTATGAACTTCAGTCCGTGATTTATGAAGAAGGCAATAATTTTAAGCTGGAACCGTGGGATTGGTGGTATTATGCAGGAAAAGTGAAAAAAGCAAAGTACAACCTTGATGAAGAGATGCTGCGACCCTACTTCAAATTAGAAAACGTCATCGATGGTGTTTTTCAGGTCGCTAATAAATTATGGGGAATTCAATTTGAAGAAAAAAAGAACATCCCAACCTATCATGAAGATGTGAAAGTTTTTGAAGTCAAAGAAGCTGATGGTTCCCACATTGGTATTCTCTTTACGGATTATTTTCCAAGAGCAAGTAAACGAGGCGGCGCCTGGATGAGTGAATACCGGGATCAGTCTAAAATTGGTGGAAAAGAAATTAGACCGGTTATTTGTAATGTTGGGAATTTTTCCAAACCCACTGGCGATAAACCTTCCCTGATTAGTTTTGAAGAGGTCAGCACATTATTCCATGAGTTCGGTCATGCGCTTCATGGATTGCTTACAGAATGTACTTATCCGAAATTATCAGGAACTAATGTTCCGAGGGATTTTGTTGAATTGCCTTCTCAAATTATGGAGAACTGGGCATCGGAACCAGAAGTGCTAAAAATGTATGCTAAACATTACAAGACCGGTGAAACAATACCTGGTGAGCTGATCGAAAAAATAAAAAATGCGAGTAAATTTAACCAGGGTTTTAAAACTGTGGAGTATTTAGCAGCATCATTTTTGGATATGGATTACCACACGCTCACTGAAGCAAAAGAAATTAATGCACTTGATTTCGAGAAAAAATCATTGGATAAAATCGGTTTGATCCCGGAAATTATTGTGCGCTATCGCAGCACCTATTTCAGACATATTTTTTCCGGTGGTTATTCATCAGGATATTACAGTTACATCTGGTCTGAAGTTTTGGATTCTGATGCTTTCCAGGCTTTTAAAGAAACCGGTTTATTCGACCAAAAAACTGCTGAGTCGTACCGCAAAAATATTCTTGCAGCCGGTGGTACTGAAGATCCGTTGGTGCTTTATAAACGTTTCCGAGGAAAAGAACCTTCGATTGAGCCGTTGTTGGAGAAGAGGGGATTGAAGTAAAATAGATATTCAATAAAAGAAAGCCTCCTGAAGCTCGATATTTCAGGAGGTTTTTTTGTTTTGTTAGGACCATATATTATTATTTAATTTTACTAACCTGAAATATTCTTCCGCCACCAAGACACGAAGACACAAAGCATTAAAAAACAATAAATAAAAATATAATTCATAAATCTATAAATCAAAACTGAATTTGAAATACTATTAGCACCTATCTTATTGTTTCTTCGTGTCTTGGTGTACTCTAAAGAGTATTCCACCGTTGTGGCGAGAATTTATTCTATTACTTCTAAAAACTTTGTTATTTTAACAAAAATTTTGTACACGATTAAGCAGAATAATTATTAGCAGAATAATAAAAAAAAGAGTTCTGTTGACATGTGTAATGCAGCGTTTATCATTAATAGTTTTTATCATTCTGCTACAAATTATTCTGCGACATTCTTTTTATTTATATAAAATTTTGGTTGCGGCTCTGCTACATTAGGAATATTCCAGGCTAATAATTTTAAAGGAGTAAAAATCATGAATCAAAAAAAGTTTTTCGTTTCATCTTTATCAGGAATTATTTTGTTTTCCATTCTTTTTTGCACAAATCTGCTTGCCCAAAAAACACCACATTTGCCGTCATATAAACATTGGAATTTACCAGTTGAAGAACGGGTAGAAGACCTGCTAAAACGCATGACGTTGGAAGAAAAAATAAATATGGTAAGCGGCGCTAAAAAGGGTGAATTGCCTACAAATACAGAATCAACTCAAAGTTCGGATAATCCAAACGCCATCCTTGTTGCCTCTGACTTCTTTTCAAAAACACAAAGGAACTGGCGCCTGGGAATTCCGGAGCTGACAATGACTGACGGTCCCCTGGGTCCCAATGGTAAAGGTGCTTCTACAAACTATTCGTCAGCCATTAATATGGCTGCCACTTTTGACGATTCTCTCATGCTTGAAGTTGGTGAATCAATTGGAGAAGAGACGCGGATTTTAGGATACAACATGCTGCTTGCGCCCTGCATCAATATAACCCGGGCGCCGCACAACGGCAGGACGTTTGAGGCATTTGGTGAAGATCCATTTTTAATGTCGCGAATGGCGGTAGCATTTGTGAAAGGTGTGCAAAGTAAACGGGTGGCTACCTGTACCAAACATTATGTTGCCAATAACCATGAATGGAATCGTATGAGCGTTGATGTGAAAGTGGACGAGCGTGCTTTACGGGAAATTTATTTGCCGGCATTCAAAGCGGTAGTTCAGGAAGCCGATGGCTGGACAATCATGTCAGCGTACAATCAAATATTGGGGCATTATTGCTGTGAAAACAAATATCTCCAAAGTGATATTTTAAAAGATGAATGGGGATTTAAAGGTGTGGTTGTTTCTGATTGGGGCGGTGTTCACAGCACAGTAAAAACAGCTTTGAGCGGTCTTGATCTGGAAATGCCCAACGGTCGTTTCCTCGGCAAAGACCTGCTTAATGCTGTAAAAGATGGTAAAGTTCCGGAATCATTAATTGAAGATAAAGCGCGCCGGATTTTGAGAGTGATGTTCAAAGCAGCTTTGTTTGATGAATCAACCGGGACTTATGGCGGATTGGCAAATACCGAAGAAAGACGCGCCCTGGCTTTGAAAGTCTCACAAAAAAGTATCGTGTTATTGAAAAATGAAAATAATTTTTTACCTTTGAAAAAAGATGCATTTAAATCCATTGCTTTGATTGGACCCAATGCCGATGTGGCGCAAATGTGTGGCGGCGGCAGCGGATCGAACCACGGTCACTATGGAATTACGCCATTGCAGGGAATAAAAAATAAATTTGGGTGTAACGTGAAGGTTGAATATAAAAGAGGTATCGCAGTTTCTAAATTGGAACTGCCGGTTGTCCCTGAATCCATGTTCTTCCCGCCGGATGGCAAAGAAGGAAAAAACGGTTTGTGGGCAGAATATTATAACAACCGTGAGCTTGAAGGTGAACCAGCGCTCACTCGAAAGGAAAAACAGATAAATTTTGACTGGGGCTACGGTGAATTCCGCGGCGCTGATCAGCCGGGCTCTCCGGATCCAAACATCATTCAAACTGATAGATGGTCTGCCCGCTGGACTGGTAAACTGGCATCTCCTGGCGACGGCTGGTATGACATTGGTTTAAAATCGGATAATGGTGTAAAATTATGGCTTGATGGTAAGTTGATAATTGATGCCTGGACAGACCAGGCGCCGGGCAAATATAAAATCACCCAATACGAATTTGAAGCCAACCGTAAATATGATCTTGTTGTTGAATTTTATGAAAACTGGGGAAGCTGTCGTTGTATCATGGGACTGGAAAAATTCAAACCAGGCCCCGCGATGGACAAAGCCATCGAATTGGCAAAGAACTCCGATCTGGCGATTGTGTGCGCCGGCCTGAATCCGGAAATGGAGGGAGAAGCAAAAGACAGGGACCGGTTAAATCTGCCCGAAGCGCAAATTAATCTCATCAAGGAAGTAGCTAAATCCAATAAAAACATCATTGTTGTTCTCTACAACGCTACACCAATAATAATGAAAGAATGGTTAAACGATGTGCCTGCTGTAGTGGAAGCATTTTACCCGGGACAGGAAGGCGGAAACGCGCTGGCAGATATTTTATTTGGCGATGTATCACCATCCGGAAAATTGCCGCTGACATTCATGAAAAAGTGGGAAGATTCAGCGGTTTATCCCACCTATCCGGGTGAGCGGGATGTGGCTTATTATAAAGAAGGAATTTTTGTCGGCTACCGTCATTTTGATAAAAACAATATTGAACCTTTATTTCCCTTTGGTTACGGTCTCTCGTACACAACTTTTGAGTACAGTGATTTAAAATTAGATAAGAAAAAGATCGGGCAGGATAGTACGGTAACAGTCAGCTTGAATGTGAAAAATACCGGCAATATGGATGGCGATGAGGTGGTGCAGCTTTATATTCGTGATGTGAAAGCCAGTGTAAAAAGAGAAGTTAAAGCGTTGAAAGGTTTCGATCGGATCAGCTTGAAAGTTGGGGGGAGCAAAAAAATTACCTTCAAAATCAATAAAAGTGCTTTATCTTTTTATGATGTAAAAAGGAAAGTATGGGTTGCAGAACCGGGTGTTTTTAAAGTGCTCGTTGGAAGTTCATCGAGAGATATTCGATTGAAAGATAAATTTAGATTGGTGAAATAGTAAAGAGTGTAAATCCGAAAAGTTGGTGTCTTGGTGAATGTAACATCACTTTTGCAAGACTGCTGAAGCAGTTACTTGTTTTTTATTAATAAGTTAACACCACAATACATAGTTTGCATTCCATAAATCAATAAGGTAACTATGCAGGAATTGTGGTGTTAATTCAATTTTATTTTGAATTAACACCATGATTCCCAGTATAGTTACCTTAAAAAATAAGGAATACTGGACTATACATCATGGTGTTTGTAGTAACAGATAAAATCATTTAAACCGTTTCAACGGTTTTTCCAACTTTGAGAAATTGCTCCCAATAGTAAACTACAAAAATATACTAACATTTTTATAATACACGTAGGACAAGATGCCATCTTGTCCTACTCTGGTTCCTGAAAATATTTCCGGACAAAATATGCGTTATCGTTATTGTTTCATAGTTGGATTTATCTTTTCTTTTTTCTTGTGTTTTATTTTACAAGCAAAAGAGCCAGTAAGAATCATCCAGATTTTAGATACGAACCTGTTTAAAACAGCAGATGGGAAGATCATTTCTCTGGCAAATGTGAAAACCATTTCTATTCAAGATCCTGATTCATTAAGACAAAAGTTCACTTTTAAGGTTTATGGTTTTGCAGAAAAGTCTTTGATAAATAAAGTTCTGTTTATGGAAGTTGCCACAGAGAACGATTCAGTTTTAATCGTTCATCTTTGGGATGAAATGTTGGAATCTGTTAACAAAAAAATTTTACAAAATGGCTATGGTTACTTTGATCCGGAACCTGATGGCAAGTATCAAAGAAAATATGAAATCGCTTCCCAAAATGCAAAAGACATTGAATTACGAATATACAATGCTGAATTATTTCGTCCACAAAAACCTCTTAAACCAAATGCGATTTGGCTGACAAAAGGTATTGGTATTGGAAAAACTAAATCTGCGAGAACAAATCGAATAACTGGTAGCTTTTCACTTGAAACTTCATTTTATTTCCGTAGGAAATGGTTTGTTGCATTAATTGGTTCTCAAACGGCTGGATGGGAATTTCATAACTGGATAACCTCTAGTTATATTTGTGTTGGTAAAGCTTTTTACGATAGATATGGGGATATTATTCTTACTATTGGCGTTAGTAGAAATCAATGGGAGTATGATACTGAAAGTGAACGCGGAATTATCAAATCTGATTATTACTATGGAGCGCAGCTAAAAATACAATCATCAATACATTTGCCTCAACTTTTTGGAGCGGGTTTGAGCATCAGTTGTAATTATACCAAAGAAACATCATATTTTATTATGTCCGCCAATTTAAGTTTTGGATTTTGGAATTTCTACCATTGAGCTATACATAGATCAAAATGGCTATACCGATGCCATGACTTCGAGTGATGGCATCGGTACACAAACAGGGAATAAATTTCATGAAACGACTATTAAAGTTAATTCTATTTTCTATTTTAATATTAGCGCTAATTGTAATTCTAACAATTTTTAGTTTAACCTTATATTACAAAAGTATTGTTAGCGTTAACGTTCAAAAATTAAAGGTAGAACCTCACCCCGGAGAGCTCGGAAAATGGGTAAATCCATTCATCGGCACCGGCGGCATACCCTGGGTCTGTGGACACAACTTCCCCGGTGTATCAGTGCCTTTTGGTATGGTTCGATTAGGACCGGAAACCGCTTCTATTTTAATTAATAAAAAAGCGCTCAACACTTCGGGCTATTATTATGGTGATAATAAAATTTTGGGCTTCAGCCATACACGGTTGGTTGGTACTGGAGCAACTGATGGGGGGCATTTCCTTGTTTTTCCAGCCATTGGCAAAGTAACTCAAAAAATCCGAAATAATGGATTGTACACAAAATTCTCTCACGAAGAAGAAATTGCATTTCCCGGGTACTATTCTGTAAAACTACCAAAGCTGGGCCTACTTGCTAAACTCACTGCTACACAGAGAGTAGGAATTCATCGATATACGTTCAGCAAAGAAGAAACAGCGCATATTCTGATTAATGTAACTAATGCGTTGGGTGATGGAAAAAGCAAAGATGGAGAAGTTAGAATTTTACCGGAAACAAACGAAGTTGAAGGGAGCGTGAGAACTTTTGGTTCATTTTCTGGGCGATATGGCGGCATCAAGGTTTATTTTGTAGCGCGTTTCAACCAGCCTTTTGTGGGACATGGCACCTGGAAAGATGATGACTTTTTACCTGATCAAAAAAAAGCAAAAGGATTCCGCTATTTTACCGATCTCTCGTTATGGGATACTTTTCGGACGGTTCACCCGCTTTACACAATTATCGCTCCTAATGATCAAAGGGATATGCTTGTTTCACTTGTCGAAATGAGCAAACAGGGAGGATGGCTGCCGCGCTGGCCCTCCGGGAATGGTTATACAAATTCAATGTTGGGAACACCTGCTGATATTGTAATCGCTGAATCGTATCTCAAAGGAATCCGCAATTTTGATGTGGAAACTGCTTATCAAAAAATGCGTCAAACTGCTTTAACGGCAACTCCTAAAAGAGCGCCTTTCTCTGGCAGGGAAGGAGGAGAACATTATTTGGAATATCAATATTGTCCCGCCGAATTGATGAAAGAAGCTGTATCCCGGACAATTGAATTTGGCTGGAGTGATTTTGCAATTGCCAACCTAACTAAAGCACTTGGTAGGGAGGAAGATACAAAGTTATTTTCTGAACACTCAAAATACTATCAAAATCTCTGGAATCCTGAAACCCAGTATTTTCAACCGCGAAATTCATCACGTGGATTTCTTAAAGAATTTAAGCCGCTTTTATTAACCTATTTTGATTCGGATGGAAAATACACCAATGATTATGTGGAGGGAAGCGCGTTGCAATGGCGATGGAGCCCATTTTATGATGGGAAAAGATTGATTTCGCTGTTTAAAAATCAGGATTATTTTGTCAAAGAGCTCAACGATTTTTTTGCCATGTCCGATCCGAAAATGGGAGCATGGAATCCTGGGTCATATTATTGGCACGGCAATGAACCGGATATGCACGCGGCTTACTTGTTCAATGACGCTGGCAGACCAGACCTGACGCAAAAATGGGTGCGCTGGATTTTGGAAAATAAATACGGAATTGGCTACAACGGATTGGATGGAAATGATGACGTTGCAACACTTTCTGCCTGGTATATTTTCAGCGCGCTTGGTTTTTACCCTGTGGCAGGTTCTGATAAATATCAAATTGGAACGCCGTTATTTAAAAAAGCGGAAGTGAAAGTTGGAGATAACCAACTCACAATTGTCGCAAATAATTATTCACCGGAAAATATCTATGTTCAAAAAGTATGGTTGAATGATTCTTTGCTTGACCGCACCTGGTTTGAGCATGCTGAAATAAAGAATGGTGGGGTGTTGATGTTTGAGATGGGGAGGTAACCATATTCGGTTATTTTATCCCAGATAATGCATTAGAAAAAAAGAATCGCCACAAAGGCACCAAGACACGAAGTGACACAAAGAAAAAAAAAATAAATTCTGTAATAAAGTCAATGTACAAAAAAGTGAAAAATAAATTCTAAATATATCATCATAATTAATTGTAATTTCATCTTTTGTGCACCCTACGGGCATTAAAACCTTCGTAGCTTGGTGGTAATTGCATTATTTGGGTTTATTTTTCAATAAACATAGTTGGCTGATTTATTTTTTCTGTAGAATTTGATACTATAAACATTTCGTCTCTAACGACACTTTCAAAAACGTTGTTCTCATTCAAGCATAATGGGGATGAAAATGATTAATAAGCAAGGCTACTTCATTATTTTTATATCAATTGTGAGTATTCTTATTCAAAGTAAAATGCACGCAAAAGACCTCCCAAAAGTGCGTGTGAAAACAGTCAAACGAATATTCGATAATGGCGAGCATAACGCATTTACGGATTTGATTCGGTTTAAAGGGAAATTTTACCTGGCTTTTCGTAGTTGCCCCGATGGTCACATGGTTCATCCAACTGCTGAAATTAATAAAATAAAGGAAATCGATTATGAAAAATTTTATTGTAAATTTGCTGATTTTTTTATTGTTATTTATAATGACGCCATTCGCTGTTGCAAATGAGATGATCATCAAAAACCTGCGCTGCGAATATCTCGAAAATCCGCTTGGCATCGATGTATTACAGCCTCGCTTAAGTTGGATTTTGGAATCAAATCAGCGTGGACAAAAACAGAGCGCTTTTCAAATTCTAATAGCCACCGGTCTGGAAAAACTTGATAAAAATATCGGCGATGCCTGGGACAGTGGTAAGGTTGAGTCAACTCAATCAGTGCATAATTATTACGCAGGTGTGCCGTTGCAAAGCGATGGAACATATTTTTGGAAAGTTCGTGTTTGGGACAAAGATGGTAATCCTTCGTCGTGGAGTGAGTCCGCATTTTGGTCGATGGGATTATTGAACGATACCGATTGGAAAGCCAAATGGATCGGACTCGATAAGGCAGTTGGGGATGATGATCCCGATGCAGAACACCGGCGTCTTTCCGCCCGAATACTGCGGTACGAGTTTTTAATAAAAAAGAAAATCAAACGCGCTACAGCTTTTATTTGTGGTTTGGGCTTGTTTGAGTTGTACGTAAATGGAGAAAAAATTGGTGACCAGGTTTTATCCCCTGGATTAACCGAATACAACAAACGTTCTTTTTATATGACATTTGATGTTAAGGATTTTTTGCAGCAAAAAAATAATGCCGTTGGAGTTGTTCTCGGCAATGGGCGGTATTTTGCTCCACGGGGAGAAAAGCCCACAAAAACATTAACTTATGGATTTCCAAAACTGCTTTTGCAAATAAACACTTTGTTTGAAGATGGCACGTCAATTAGTGTTGTAAGTGATGAAAAATGGAAACTGACTACTGACGGGCCGATTCAGGCAAATTGTGAATATGATGGCGAGATCTACGATGCCCGTACAGAAGCAAACGGTTGGAGTAAAATTGGCTTTAACGATTCACAATGGCGGAATGTTGAACTGGTTGAAAAACCCGGCGAAAAATTAGTCGCACAAATGAACGAGCCGATAAAGGTCATGGAGACCATTCAGCCGGTGGCAGTTACAGAACCACAGCCCGGCATTTTTATTTTTGACATGGGGCAGAATATGGTCGGTTGGGTTCAACTAAAAGTGAAAGGGGAAAGAGGAACAAAAATTTCGCTCAAGTTTGCTGAAGTTCTCCATGACGATGGTATGTTGTTCATGGATAATATTCGTGGCGCTAAAGTGACGGATGTTTATATTTTAAAGGGTGGCGCCACTGAAACCTGGGAACCTAAATTTACCTATCACGGTTTTCGTTATGTTGAGGTGAAAGGTTTCCCTGGCAAACCTGACTTATCAGCAATTGAAGGAAAAGTTGTCTATGATGCAGTGGAAACTTCCGGCACGTTTTCCTGTTCAAATCCGCTCATTAATAATATTTATAAAAACGCATACTGGGGGATCAGGGGTAATTACCGCAGTATCCCCACCGATTGCCCGCAGCGCGATGAACGCCAGGGTTGGCTGGGAGATCGATCTGCTGAGTCGAGGGGTGAAAGTTATATTTTTGATATTGTCAAACTTTACAACAAATGGCTGGTGGATATTCAGGATGCGCAGCTTGAAAACGGCAGCGTTCCCAATGTGGCGCCGTCCTATTGGCCCATGTATTCGGATAATACAACCTGGCCCGGTTCGTTTATTATTATCCCGGCAATGTTGTACGACCAGTATGGTGATCTGGAAACTTTGCGAAGACACTATCCCAGCATGAAAAAATGGATAGATCACATGAGTCAATATTTGCAGGATGGGATTATGCCGCGGGATACTTATGGCGACTGGTGCGTTCCCCCGGAAGATGCAAGGCTGATCCACAGCAATGATCCGAAACGGACGACGAGTGGTGAATTTATCGGTACCGCTTATTTTTATCATGAATTAAAATTAATGGGGCGGTTTGCAATCCTTTTAAACAAACCGGCTGATGCCAGCAATTTTCAAAATCTTGCAAAAAAAATGAAAACAGCATTCAATGAAAAATTCCTGAATGAAAATCCTCTGAAATATAGTAACAATACTCAAACTGTCAATGTCCTTGCTCTAACATTTGGACTGGTTCCTGAAAAGTATCAAACTAAAATATTTGAAAATCTTGTGGAAAAAATTATGGGCGAAAATGAGGGACACATTGGCACTGGGCTTATTGGCTGTCAATGGCTTATGCGAGTGCTGACGGAAAATGGCAGATCAGATATTGCTTACACATTGGCATCGCAGCATACATATCCGAGTTGGGGTTATATGGTTGAACATGGTGCAACAACAATTTGGGAATTGTGGAATGGCGACACCGGCGATCCGGGAATGAATTCGCACAATCACGTGATGTTATTGGGCGACTTGATCATCTGGTTTTATGAAAATTTAGCCGGCATCAAAGCTGACCCGGAACAGCCGGCTTTTAAACACATTATTATGCGTCCCGAGATTGTTGGCGATCTTGATTTTGTCAAGGCATCCTATGCTTCAATGCACGGACCTATTAAAAGCGAATGGAAAATTAACAATAATAAATTCTATTGGGATATTTCTATTCCGCCAAACACAACAGCGACTATTTATGTGCCTGCCTCTAATGAAAATGTTGTTCGCGAAAGCGGACTGGTAATTTCAGAATCGAACGGAATAGAGTTTATACGTTGGGAAAATAATCGGACTACGTATCAAATCGAATCAGGGAAATATTCGTTCACTTCGGAAGGATTTATAATTAAGACCCCAGAACCTTATGTTTCGACACCAGTTTTCAGCCCAAAAGACACGAGTCTCATGCTTGGTGATAAAATTTCAATTACAATAACATGTAAAACGTCTGACGTTAAAATTCATTACACGTTAGATGGAAGTGAGCCAAACGAAACCTCACCGATTTATGAGCAATTCTTAACGATCACAAAAAACACAATGGTGAAAGCAAAAGCGTACAAAACAGGCTATCACCCGAGTATCGTAACATCAGCGCAATATGATTTTTTTGATCCTCAAAAGAATGGTGTTCGCTGGGAATTGTACAGGGGCGTTTTTAAACAGTTGCCGGATTTCGGGAAATTAAAATTAGTGAAAAGCGGTCGTGTTTTGCAAATCGATTTATCTGAATTAAAAATCCATGATGAATATTTCGCTATGGTTTTTACTGGCTATATTGAAATTACGCATAAAGATGAATACACATTTTATACAAGTTCCAATGACGGAAGCAAGTTATACATTGACAACAAGCTGGTCGTGGACAATGACGGCGAACATGGGGCAACAGAAAGAAGTGGCAACATCAAATTGTCCCCCGGCAGTTATCCAATTAAAGTAACTTATTTCCAGGCTGGCGCAAGCAAGGTTTTGAATATATTTTATAAGAGACAGGGGTTTGAACGGCTGATTGTGCCGGGGTCGATGTTGTATTTTGAAAAATAGGAAACTATTGTTAAATAGGAGATGACTATCCAGATAAGAATTAATTAGCCACAGAGACACAAAGAACACAGAGATTCTTTTTGGGATTTTAATACCACTTAATCAGATTAGAAAATAATTGTAACATGGATAAAAAGTAC
>JADHVV010000050.1 GCA_016783825.1 Candidatus Zhuqueibacterota bacterium
CTATTTCCCCCTGTGTATCCGGAATTGAAACATCAACGTCAGCTTTAACCCAACCTGCTAAAATTAAAACAAATATTAATGCTATTGTCAGTAATGCAAATCTGTTCATCCTGGATGTCCTTTCAAGTTGAAATTTATCATCTAATTCTTTTTATTCTATCATTAAGAGTTTTTTAGTTGATTTGAACTCATACACTTTCAATTGGTAAAAATATACACCTGATGCCACTATTCTACCACTTTTGTCTTTGCCATCCCATATTGTTTCATGGTATCCTTTCGATATCTGTCCATTTACCAATGTTCGAGTTTCTTGTCCAAATATATTAAAAATTTTTACTTCTCCGAATCCATCTTTGTGCACGTCATACTTAATCGTCGTCGCAGAGTTAAACGGATTTGGATAATTTTGATATAACTCAAAATTATTCAATCCATTTCCTGAAATACTTAGTTCGAAAACTGATGTCGTGTTTATTAAAACTTCATTATTTATTATCAATTTCATTATCTGAATAGGTTTTACCTTGTCAACATTTTCAGTTTTGGTGAAAATTAATCTTAACAATTCCCCGGTTTTATCCATTGGTTTTACCGAATACATACCTATTCTTAATTTACCTATCTCAACATTTTTTAGAACTTTGAACTCATCTAAAAGAATTGCTTTTTCAAGTGCAACAAATTTTAGACCTTTATAATCATATACCAGCATGATGTCCGCTGATATAACTTCTTGTTTATTTGCTTTGTGAAAAGAAACAACAATGTCATTTTCTCTTTGTTTCATTTTTATTATATTTCGATAATTTTTCCTAACAACTGTTTTACTCACATTGCTGTCAGGCGGCATCCAACCTCCATGGACGTTTCCAATAATTATACCTTTAAAATTTTCATTCGTTATATCAGAATTGATATTTACAAAGTTTTTATTTCCAGGCAAGAAAAACCATTCGCCCACACAAGAAAAATCAAACGGTGGCAACCCCACTGAATGTCGAGCGATCAATGCCGCATCAAACGTTTGTATAAACCCGTTTGAATCAGTATCTGCAGCAATCACCTGGTTAGAATCCAGTTGATTTAAACCCAAAGCATGTTGAGCAGTCAAAGCAGCATCATAAGTCGTAATATCAAAATATCCTACACTTTCCCCTTTTGTTTTTGCCGGCGTGATAATTATGCTGTTTCCATTTCCAACCATTATCCCATACAAACCTTCAACACCTGTTATTTTAGTTTCTGTAATATCACCGGAGACAGTAAGTGAAACATTTTGAATGGGATTATTATTTGAATAATGTAAAGCACGACCGGAAACATTGTACGCATTGGGAGAAATAGTAACCTGAAGGCTGTTTGACCAATCCGAAACAATGGTTGTATGTTCCTGGCACCGGGCACACGCTTTTACATTAAAAACACCCTGGCTTCCATAAGAATGTATTGCAGAGCTACTCCCCCAACTTGATTGATTTCCATTTCCCCAATCAAACCGGTATTCAACAGGATGCCCAAAATTACTGATAGAACCTGATGTTTCGTATTGCAATACGTCACCGGTTTTTCCGCTTGTTGCTCCTGTCGGCGTATCAGGAGTTGAAACTGTTTCCACTGCCACTTGAGAGGTATTATCCCACAAATACAATTTTCCCTTATAATATACATTATCAATGACGTACGATTCGTTTCCGGAAACAATATCCAGGCTGCCGTTTCTGTCAAAGTCAGCTAATTCAGCCATAAAAGGCACATTCATTTCCGAATCAGGCACCAGGTAACGATCAAAATTGTACCCCCCCTTATTTTCAAAATATACCAGTTCACCAAGCGGACCGGCTCTTCTTCCGCCATTAACTAACACAAAATCTAACATGCCATTGTTATTAATATCTCCAACAGTGACCCATGAAGGCCATTTTTCTCCTGTTGATATTGTTCTCGAAGTAAAGGCACCAGAGCCATTATTTAAATAGAGCAAAACATATCCATCATCACCATGGCGACAGAAAAGAATATCCAGGGTGCCGTTTTTATCAATATCAACCACCTTGAATCCCAACCCACCGGTGCCAATTGTTCTTTGCGAAAAATTTTTATTCCCCGAGTTTTGCCACCACCTGAAGCCAATTGATCCAACAGCGATAATGTCAGTCCACCCGTTGCCATCAATATCTGCAACAGCGATTTTATGTCCGCGATCAAAATCTGTCGCTAATGTATGCCGGGTTTCAAAGTTCATGTTGCCGGTGTGTTCGCACCAGAATACCAGTTGTGTCTCGGTCGTTACCACGCAAATATCCAGGTCACCATCTTTGTCAAAATCGGAAGCCGCGACCGATTCCGCCCGATTGACATCGCTGATCAGGTGTATCATTTGAAAATTATTATTACCATCATTTTTGTACCAGCGTATTGTTGTTTCTGCGATGTCAGCCGTTAACAGGTCAATATCACCATCTTTATCAATGTCAATCGGAAACACGGAAAACAATCTCGTAAAATTTCCCAAATAATGTTTTGTAAAATTTGCGTGCCCATTATTTTCCCACCATGCCAATTGTAATCGTCCTGAAATTACATCCTGATCACCATCTTTGTCCAAATCAAAATTTGTAATAAAAAATGCTGAATAATCAGGATCAATGGTTTCTCTTTCAAACAAAATTTGAGAAGATCCCGTTGATGTAAATATTATCATTTCTAAAATTATTATGATAACATAGATTTTATATCTCACAAAACAACTCCGGTGTGATAGATATAATATTTTAAATGAGTCAATTCTAAAAAAATTTTAACCACCAATTTCACTAATTTTCACTAATTGATTTTATGGCGATTTGTGAAAATTTAATTCGTGTAATTAGTGTAATTCGTGGTTTTTAGAGCAAACTTTTTAATTCAACAAAATCATCTTTCTAACTTCTATCTTATCTTTATAGATAATTTTATATAACTTAATTCCCGAGGATTCCTTCTCTCCATTATCATTTAATCCATTCCATAACACTTCATGTCTTCCCGGATCTTTTATTTCATTCACCAATTTTTTAACCAGTTGTCCCAATTCGTTATAAATGTTTAAAACAACGTGCTCTTTTTCCGGCATTTCAAATCGAATTTTAGTACCGGCGTTAAACGGATTAGGGTAGTTCTGGGACAAAGCAAATTGTGTTATTTGAATGTTCTCGTTTGTTAGATTGACCTCTGCCGTTGCCTGGTTATTAATGACGTCATTAATCAAAAACTTTTTCAATTCAATTTTAGTACTCTGTTTCTCCATATCTCTTATATCAAAAACTATGTCAATAAAATTCCCATCATTATTAATTGGCATTGCAGAATACAATCCCATACGTAACCTGCCGGGCTGGTCATTAATCACAGCTTCAAAATCCTTTGTTAATTCTGTTTTTTCAAATTTGGAAAATTTTAAATCATCGCTTTCATAAATGATCTCTATTTCCGCGGATAATACATTTTGATTTGTCTCAGTTTGTAATCGTATTAAGATTTCCTTCTCACCAACTCTCACCGGGTAAAAATTTGTGTATTCGTGTGAAACGATAGCTTTTTTATCCATCGGCTCGGGAGCAAACCAGCCGCCATGCACATTGCCAATTATGCAGCCCACAAAATCCTGATCTGTCTGGTTCGAATTTATATTTTGATATGTTCTTTTTTCTGGTGAAAATAACCATTCACTCACATGGCTTAAATCCATATTTTCCAATCCAATGGCAAACCTGGCGATCAAGACAGCATCATAAAGACTAATCGTGCCATTTTGGTCAGCATCTGCTGCTATTTGCTGCCCGGAATCCAACTCTACAACCTGGTAATAATAACGAGCGACCAATACGGCATCATAAACAGTGATGTCCTGCCCGCCAATATCTTCACCTTTTATTTTGGATGGGGTGACATTTATGTTATCGCCTGCTGTTACTGTAAATTCATAGCTGCCATTTTCATCGGTTGATACATCTGTCGAAGCTCCATTCAACACATTTATATTCACATTTTGAATTGGCGCTTGATTGGAATAATAGGTGACATCCCCGGAGATCTCATACTGGTTTGGTGAGATTATAACGGTCTTTACGCTTGAATAACCTGACACCACATTCGGGTGTGCAGCACATCTTGCCCTGGCGCGTATGTCGTATGCGCCGACGCTGGAATAGCTGTATTGCTGGGTTTTTGAATCCCAGGAGGATTGCTGCCCATTTCCCCAGGCAAATTGATGATGAAGTTCGTGACCAACATTGCTTTCTGCGCCTTCTGCCGTATAAGATAAAGTCTGACCAACAACGCCCGAAGACGGACCGGTTGGCGCGCTGGGACTCGACACGGTCTCAGCAATTATCGTAACCGTTCTGCTATTTGAATAATCCGAAACAATATTTGTGTGTGTTTTACATCGCGCGCGCGCCCTTACCTGGTAAGTTCCCTCGTTCGTAAATATGTGGCTTTGTGATGATGATCCCCAACCGGACTGGTTTCCATCACCCCAATAAAATTGATATTCAACCGAGTGCCCCAAATTGCTTGTTGACCCTGTAGTTGAATAGCTCAAAGTTTGATCTTCCATTCCTGACGATGGTCCCGAAGGTCTTTGCGGTGTTGAGACTGTTTCGGTAACACCGGTAATTGTTACGGATTTACTTCCGGACCAACCCGAGGTAATAGATGTGTGAGATGTGCAACGCGCCTGGGCACGAACCTGATAAGTGCCTGCATTTTGGAAAGTATGATCATTTGTTGCTGATCCCCAGCTTGAGTAATTTCCATCATCCCAATTAAATCGATACTCGACATTATGCCCTAAATTGCTTACTGAACCACCGGTGGAATATTGCAAATTAGAACCTTCTGTTCCTGAAGAAGAACCAGTTGGTGTATTTGGAGTGGAAACAGTCTCTGTGACGCCACCGCCTCCGCCGTTTTTCCACCAGTACAACTTGTAGTCGTATTCGTATCCTGAAACAACATCAAGGTCTCCATCCCCATCCAAATCTGCTAAATCTGCCATAAATGGCACATTCATTTCCGAATCAGGTATAAGGTAGCGGTCAAAGTTACTTCCGCCTTTGTTTTCAAAATATACCAAATCCCCCATTGGTCCGTCTCTTCTTCCTCCATTCACCAGCACAAAATCATCCATTCCATCTCCATTCACATCTCCCACAGTTGCCCAGCTTGGCCACTTTTCGCCCGTTGATAATGTTTTCTGTGAAAAACTACCACTGCCATTATTTGTCAGCAGTGTTACAATACCGCCTCCATGGTCGCAATGAATAATGTCTGTTGCGCCATCTTTTGTAATATCATCGATACCAAATCCTAATCCACCACTCCCAATTATGTTCCTTTTTTGAAACTGTTTATTACCAAGGTTCTTCCACCAACAGAAAGGACGGGCGGCGCAAACACCGGTAATATCCATCCAGCCGTCCCCGTTAAAATCTACGACTGCAACTTTGTGACCGCGATAAAAGTCTGTTTCCAAAATATGTCTTGTTTCATAATTAAAATTACCAGTGTTTTCGCACCAAAATACAAGCTCGGTTTCACAAGTTACCACTGCTATGTCCAAATCACCATCATGGTCAAAATCTGCTGCAGCCACCGACTCTGCCCGGTGTACATCGTCGATAAGATGAATTTCCTCAAAAGTAGTGTTGCCTTTGTTCCTATACCATCGAATTGTTGTTTCTGTAATATCTGCTGTTAATAAATCGATATCACCATCTTTATCTAAATCCACCGGAAAAACAGAAAACAATCTTGAAAAATTACCTAACACTTTTTTTGTAAAATTTGCATTTCCATCATTGCGGTACCAGGCTAATTGATGTCTGCCGGAAATAACATCAGGATCACCATCTTTATCAAGATCGTACGCAGTTATGAAAAATGCCCTGTAATTTGAATCAATTGTATATCTTGTAAAATTAACGCCGCCATTGAGCTGATTTTTCCATCCGGCAAAGATAAAAAACAAACAGAAGATCATAAGTAATAATCTCGTTGGTTTTTTCATAATTGTTTCTCCTTATTTTATCATCACCATTTTCCGAATTTGAGAAAATTGATCTGTTTTTATTTGATACAAAAACACCCCGGAAGTCACCTCATTCCCTAAATCATCTTTACCATTCCATTTGAATGTATGCAAACCTGCCTGCAGATTTTGATTGAAAATTTTTGAAATTATTTGCCCGGTTGTATTATAAATCGTTAAAACAACATCAGTTTTTTCCTGCAACATAAAATCGATTGTTGTCTGTTGATTGAACGGATTGGGATAATTTTGAAATAATTCATACTGTAATTTTCCGCCATACTTATTTCCAAATACGCTCGATCTTTCATCAAACAGGGCGCTTAATGTTGTATCACCTTTCAAAATTATTACTTTTGTGACTGTCGTGTCCTGAATGTCTCCGTTCCAATTTTTGAAATAATAGCCGTTATTTGGGATAGCAGTAAGGGTAACTATTTCCCGGTAATCGTAATCTGTTTTGTTTGGTTCTTTATAAATTGTGCCGGAACTGTCCGGGTCAGGCGTCACATCCAATACACATCCCGTGATCTGAATTTTATAATCATTTGACCAGTCTGAAACGATATCCGGATGTACCTTACACCGTGCTTTGGTCCGGATCAAAAATTCACCGTTTTGTGAATAACAAAAAAACCGGCTGCTATCCCCCCAGCTGGAGTAGCTGCTATCATCCCATTGAAATTGGAATTCAAGCTCATGCCCGTAATTGCTTTTTGCGCCCCCGGCAACAAATTGAAGTTCCTGTTTTCTGAATGCCAGTTCCAATCCCGAGGAAATAAACGGTTGTGTAATCACTTCTTTGATCTTTTCAAAATAAGCAATAATATTTTTGTTGCTGTCCATTATTAACGAAGCCGGCGCAGCAGTTCCCTGGATATCTCCTTCCCAGCGTAAAAATTTATAATGTTCGTAAGGAACAGGATTCAGGATTATCACCTCCCCCAACGTATAAGATTCTTTATCAGGATCAGCAGTAATAATTCCACATTCAGCCGGCAAAACCGATGTCTGTAATTTAAACGAATAATCAACAATATTTAAAACATGATTAGCGCTCCAGTCAGAAATTATATTGAGATGAATTTTACAGCGCGCTCTCGCTTTAATTAACATGGTATCTTTGTAGCTGTATATATGCTGTCCTGTATTTGATCCCCATGCTGACAAAATTCCATCGCCCCAATCAAATTGATATTCCACTTCGTGCCCCAAATTACTAACAGCGCTGTCTGTGACAAAAACCATATTTTCCCTGACATGCCCGCTATCCGGTCCAATTGGTTTTACCGGGGCAGAGACTGTTTCATTAATTTCATTAAATCGTGCTGTAATGTTTTTATCGTTGTCCATTATTACGATAGCCGGAGAATCATTTCCTGTTGCATCATTTTCCCAATGCGAAAAATAAAAATTTGTATTAGCTGAGGGAAATAACTTTACGCTGTCATTAAAAGCATATTCCGGTTTATGCGGATTTTTCGCAACAAAACCGGAATTTGCAGGTTCCACCAAAACTGACAAAAGATAGCCGCTGATCTTAATTTGTTTTATTTCCGACCACAAAGATACAACATTTGTGTCTGCCTTGCTTCGCGCCCGTGCAGCAACTTCCTTTGCACCCGGTTTTGTATATACATAATTTTGTGTTTCAAGTCCCCATTTTGAAAAAGCACCATCATTCCAGTTGAATTGATATTCTACTTCATTGTCATAGTTGCTTTTGGCGCCGCCGGTAACAAACGGTATTTGTACTCCCAATTTAGCGCTATCCGGAGCAATTGGTTTTTGTGGAACGGTTACGACTTCTTCTATTGCCAAAAAATTAGCCGTAATATAAATATCCTCATTCATTAAAATGGAGACTGCCGAATCATTACCGGTTACCCCGTATTCCCAAAAATCAAAACGATAACCTGCCCCGGGTACAGGAAATAATTGAACCGTTTCATTGAGCAAATATTCATTTTTATCAGGAATTTTTTTTATTTCGCCTGCTCCTTCCGGTACAATAGTGACCAAGAGAAAATAGCCGTTAATTGAAATCGTTTTTGCTGTTGACCAGCCGGAAATGACCGTCGTATCGATGCGACTTCTCACACGCGCTTTTGCCTCCATCAAACCGATGGAAGAAAAAATATGATTTTGTGTTTCGCTGCCCCAGGATGAAATCGTCAAATCGCCCCAATCAAATTGGTATTGAACATCATTGTCAAAATTGGTATAAACGCCCCCGGTAACAAACTGAATTTGTTGACCGGACTTACCACTGTCAGGACCCGCGGGTTGTTGGGGAGCCGGGATAAAATTAAAACCTGACAAGACAACTGTCTGCCCTGCCTGTACATCGTTCCTTGTCAAAGTTGAGCCATCAAGAAATGTAACAACAACATCGACTGATTCGTAATCACCAAGACCAAAATGCAGCACCGGGTCATTCTGTGACAAATATCCGAAACTGCTTCGCGCCTCCCGGAAACTTATCAACTGCCCACCAGACTGTCCCGGTGGATAAATTTTTACTTTCGCTCCGAAAGCCCCGGCTTGTCCGGTTGGAGAAATCAATTTGATCTTTAACCAGTTTCCCCGGTTCAGGTCATTCCTGATCATTATATTTTGGGACCGTTTACAAGCGACAGCAAAATCCATATCACCATCGTTATCGATATCAGCAAAACCAACAGCCCGGGGATCATCAGCTACAGTTACAGGAATTGCTGGTCCCTCATTAAAATTACCAAAACCGTCATTAAGATAACACTTTTCATCCCCTGCAAAAACCAAATCCATGTCGCCATCATTATCCAAATCAGCGAACCCTCCCATGTAGCCATCTAACTCAACAAAACTAAACTTAAAGGAAAATTTACCATCGCCAATATTTTGATAAAGATGACCATAATACCCGGCAGAATCACCAACCATAAGCAGATCCAAAAGCCCATCGTTATTGATATCAGCCATGGAAATGCCTTCTCTTCCCCGGTGCGTTATACCAATTGAATCAGGCTCAATTTGAGTAAAAACACCTTTACCATCGTTTTGAAGGATATTTACCGGACCGGTTCGATTTGCAGCGATTATATCAATATCTCCGTCGTTATCATAATCCGAATCAATTCCTCCCTGGCATGCCGGGGCAAGGAACAGGGCGCCTGAATCTATTGCAGAAAAAAACATACCGCCTTCATTTCGGTAAAATTCATTTGTCTCATCTACCGGATCGTCAGAACCCTTATAGTTTGTTATGCAGAACAAATCAAGATCACCATCATTTTCCATATCAAATGCCAACACTGTCCGGGTCGGGAAACTCCTTTCGGGAATCCCTGCCTGAAGTGTAACATCAGTAAAAAATCCTGTCCCATCATTCAAAAATATATTATTAATTGCACTAATACTGACGGTTGAATCTGTTGAGCCGTTGATTAAATCATAATCACCGTCATTGTCTAAATCTGCAAAGCATGCGCCATGAGATCCGCCATCAAAATCATCAATTCCCCGGGCAACTGCTTGTTCAGAAAAAAAAAGCCCATTATTATTATGAAAGAAAAGATCTGCCATGGGCTCTGTGAATCTCATCGTTACATAGAGGTCTGGTAATTCATCATTATCAACATCCGCAAAAACAACTGAATGCCCACCTGTTTTACCTGGCTCGGAAGGACCACCAATTCCCGCTTCTGCTGTAATATTTGTAAAATTCAGACTTAAAGAGTTCGTTTTCAATGAGCCAAAGGGTGGCTTTGATTTTTTTTTCTTATCCTGGACTGTCTTTTTTCTGTCGGGTAGTTGACGAAAATTTTCTTTTTTCTGGGCTTGCATATACGTTGGCGCTGAAATCAGCACAAGGATAACTATTAAAAGTAGTTTGTTGAAAAATCTTGTTTTGTGTATCTTCTTCATCATGTTAATTTAAAATTATCATTCGTTTTGTTTTTTTGAACTCACCTGCATTGATTCGATAAAAATACAAACCGGGTAAAACAGAAATCCCATTATTATCCAGTCCATTCCAAAATACTTTGTATGATCCTGGCTCGTGTTCCGAATCAACCAATGTTTTTATCTCCTGCCCCAGGTAATTATATATTTTTAAAATCACTTTTTCTTTTTGGGGTAATTGATAATTTATATTTATTACTTGATGAGGGAAAGCATTAAATCTCCCATTCCGGATAAATGGATTCGGGTAATTTTGGTTCAATTTATAACTTTGCGGATTTTCGATTTTACCATTAACAAAGAGTTTTGAAGTTGCCTTCATCAACACATCATTATTGAGCAAAAACCTGTTTAAAGCTAACTCGCTTGTGGACTGGCTTTTTGTTTGTACATAAAACACCAGGTTAACAATTTTTCCCGGTTCATTAATTGGCGTCGTTCCGTATATTGCAGCTCGTAGTCTTCCTGCCTCATCGTTAAAAATTAATACCATATCTTTGCTTAGCGGGGTTTTTTGAGCGCTCACAAATTGTAGCACGTTCGCATCATATTCAAATTCTATTTCAGCGGCAATTGCCCGGCTGTTATTTTCCATTTCCAGGGGAATAATCAACTCGTCTCCATGATTTACTGAAATATCCTTTAATTTTTCATAATGCATAATTGTAATTTCTTTCCAGAGCAGACTACCAGGTTGAGTCCACCCGCCATCAACATCGCCTATCAAAATGGTTGTGTAATTTTGGTTTACCTGGTCCTCTACTAATGATGGATAAACTAAACTTTGCGGCAAAAAATCCCACTCTCCTGCGTGAGAGGAAGCATTTTTGGGTAATCCAACCGCATATTGGGCAATGTATGCAGCATCAATAAAATGCACGTTCCCATCTCGCGTTACATCTGCAGCAATTTTTTGATTGTCTGATAGTTGTAAAATTTCAATGGCTGCTTGCGCTGTGAGGGCAGCATCATACGTTGTGATTGAATTAAAACCAATATCAGTATCATGTAGTTTTGATGATGCTGTTGTGTAACTGCCACCCGCTGCCAGGTTCACAAATTCATAATAGCCCACAGTATTGGTAGTATCTGTTGTGTCCGGAGTTGTTGCAATCGATACCACCACATTTTTTATGGGAGCATTATTTGAATAATATAAAGCATTACCTGAAATATTTAATAGCGTGGATGAAGGTATAATAGTAAATATCAAACGCTTGTAACTAACTAACGATGGTTGTCCATCATCTTTAACTGAAAGGATTATATGCAGTGTCTTACTGTTGTTCACATTTGGCGCCACAAAATATGCGGTTGGGCTGGTGTTATTTTGGATCACCACTTCACCTGTGTATGAACCTGGCTCCTGGTACACAAACCAATTATACGAAAGCGCATTTCCATCCGGATCAGTTGAATTTGAAGCGTTTAAATTAACAACAGCGTTTGATAAAACAGTTCGTTCCAATTCTCCTTCAACCTCCGGCATCGGATTATGATTTGCTCCTGAATTTGGATAAACACACCAATCCATTCTCGCTTGAAAATCATTTTGAAAATCTTCTCTCCAACGCCATACAGTTGCCCGATGGCTAACTACACTATTCTCTTCATCAAAAGCATCTTGATAATATGTACTTTGTGGTTCAAACCGTCCTCCCCAACAGCCGTATGACGGTTCAGTTGGGTAGTATAAACCATTATTCAAAAAATATAAAAATGCCGGGGTGTCTCCTTCCTTTAAACAATTATATGGATTTGGACTGGTGAAGGTTACATCAGGATATTGCGATCCAAGGGCACCATGATTGAATCGAACATGCGTATTCACCCACAAAGATGAAGTCAGGGTTTCATCACCTCCTAAATACATGCCGCGGAAAACAGAATTTGCAGAGATGCCATCTCTTGATTTGCTTAAAATGTAAAACAGACTGGGAAAGTTTGCTCTTATCCAATAACCAGTATCATCCTGATCTTCGATAGCATGTACCCGCATTTTTGAAACAAATTCGGCAACCTCGCTCTCAGTTCGGGTATTTCTCACACTCCAAAGCGCCTGTGCCAGGTCTGAAGGTCCGCCCCAAACAGTTATATTTACCGGCCTGGCATCCGAACTATCTACTATTTGTTTAATCCATTCCGAACCTTCTGTATCCATACCAGGGCCAATAACCACGTTTTCCACTTCCATGATTTCATCAATAGAGAGCCTGTTTGGAATATTTATACCACCCCGTTTTAAATTGTTCAACAGGAGTGCTTGAGTGGGATAGCCTGTTGCATGTTGAGATAAATTCCCCACTACCTGTCCATAAGCATAAATATAAGTCCTGACTAAATCCATTTGCTCTTCCGGGGTAAATCCAAGCGGTGCGTATTGATCCCAATGCTGGGTTATTATTCCTTCAATATCGAATTCATTTGCATAAACTAACAATCTTACCAAAGATTGCTCATCATCAGGATCGCCGCCAATATCAGTCAAAACAATGAGACGTGGTTTATCTTGTCCGTATGTTATGTTTATATTAATAACAAAAAGAATAACAACAAGAATGAAAATTTTAATGTTTGTCAACAAAGTCCATCCCTTATTTTTTGTTTCCTTGTTTATCCCACACTTTGAAGTGATTGCTTGTTCATATTTTAAAAACTATACTTTCCAAAATAATATATCATGTATAAATACATACATTCATTATAAAGTGCATAAAAATATTTCCATGCTTTTTAACTAATTAACAGCAAAATCAAATAAGTTTTAATGATAAGCCGGATGATGTTTGTATCAATGTTACTTTCCCAATAATTTCATTTTTAGTAAACTTTCACCAGGTATCAGTGAAGATAAGACGAAAAAGCCAACGGATTCTATTTTTCTTTTTCAACCGCGCGATCTCATCTATTCTTTGTTTACCAGGTAAACGGGCACAAAAAAGTGGCACTAAATCCCAGCGCACTAAAGTGCAGGCACAGTCTGTATTTCCTTATTATTTAAATGTAACTGTATAGGTTTTAATACTTTAGTACAAAGGCTGAGGCGAAGGCAAAAGAAGAAAGAAAAACCTTAAACCTTTAATCTTATATCTTGCTTCGCCTTCGCCTCTGCCTTTTCGCTATACCAACTAAATAATCAGGTTAAAAAACTTTTGCACAAAAAACAAAGACTTTACTGGCAATACTATAGAATATCTCCAAATAAGTTTCATTGCCGTAACAAACTGCTTATATATAATAAAATCAGGGACTCGTAAGAGAAAGTCCCTGATTTATTTTTAAGACCAAGTATGTTGAGGTGAATTTTATTTCAACAATACCATTTTTTTTGTCTGACTAAAAGAGCCGCTTTTTATACGATAATAATATATTCCGGAGCCAACAAAGTTGCCGCGTTTATCCATTCCATCCCATATCAGGGCATGATAACCAGCCTCTTTTATTTCATCAGCAAGGGTGATCACTTCCTGCCCCAGCAAATTATAAATTCGGATGGATACATGATTCTGTTCCGGCATTTGATAGCGTATATACGTACTTGAATTAAAAGGATTTGGATAATTCTGTGACAATACATATTTTTCCGGTTTAACTACAAAAACCTCAATCGGATCGTGCATAACTCTTTCACCGGTGAGAGAAACATCTTCCAGCTTATATTTATAATATTCTCCAACCTTCACATCCTTATCAAAATAACTATACTCTTTTGTTTCATTCGGTTGAATGAGCCGGAAATTTATTTTTTCATATTCCGTATCTTTGGAAGACTTTCGGAAAATATTAAAGCCGGCATTATTCGCTTCAACAGTTGTTTCCCAGTTCAGCTCGATGCCTTTTCTTTCCACGACTTTGCCGGAGAAACTCGCCAGTTCAACCGGTACTTTTACAGTGAATTTCCACTCACGTTCAACGGTATCATAACCATCCGAGACTTGAACTTTTATTCTATGCCCTCCCAGAGATTGCTCTTTAGCCACACAGTCATAATAAGTTTTCGTAGAAACAAGCAGGTTATCCATATACCAATGATAAACCAGCTTATCACCATCCTCATCTGTTACTTGAACCATAAATCTATAAGTAATGTCTCCATCAACCAAATGGTAAACAAACTCGTAAGCAATTGGTTCATAATTTATTATTTGTGGCAGCCGATTCTTGTTTTCTACGGTTATTGTCACCGGCTCATCGTCAAATCCGCCCATATTATCCCACGCCATAAAATGAACTGTGTAAGTGCCAGCCTGGGAAGTTGTGGGAGTCCAGGAGAATTGTTTTGAATCGGTTGAATCAAATTTTGCACCGGCAGGTAGATTTCGAATGCCATAAGTTACTGCATCACCATCATCGTCGGTAGCATTCACTGAAAAACTAAGCGGTTGATTTTCCTCGATTGTATAGTCGGAAATATTGTTGTATTGTGGAAAATTATTGGTTACTCCGGTCGCCTTGAACTCCAAAGGAGAGCCGGCTAATCCATTGCTAATAGCCCACACCTTGTACACACTTCCTGTTGCTTCCTGTAGTTGTAATCTCGCCGAGGCAATACCATTTTCATCGGTGTAAGCAAGTTGATCCAACAATATTCCATGGTCTCCGGTTAAGGCAAATGTGATGGCAATATTTTGCCCGCCGGCAGGATTGCCTAAATCATCCCTGGCAATTATCGACAGGGGATAGACTAACTCCCTGCTTATAGTACCTTCCTGCCAATCCGTTTTTTGTATTTTTTCCATGACAACTGCCGGACGAGCGCCCACGCTGACATTAAACGTCAGTCCATCTCCGATTAATTCGGGCGCTTCTACAATCACTTCAACATTGCCTAGTGTTGTGCCGCCCCTTATCAATGTTGAGGCAATTCCCTCAGCGTTGCTGGTGCCGGTTTCATAACCTGCCTGGATGGTCGCATCACCTTTCTGCACAGCAAATGTAACGCTGAACCCGGAAACAGGATTATCAAATATATCAGTGATCAAAACCGAGAGCCACCGGCTTCCGTTAACCTGGAAAGTGCTTCCATCCCCGGCATATTTCACCATTTTTTCCGCGGGACCGGAAATTCCGGTCGCGGTAAATCTTCTTGGTGATCCGGTAAGTCCTGGCGTCTCTACAGAAGCGATATTGGAGCCGGCAACTTTGCCGAGAACAAAATAGCCTGTTGCATAGCCAAAAACATCGGTATAAATATCATCTGATGATTTTCTGTTAAATTGCCCGCCTCCAAAATCGACTTTGAATTTAACATTATGCTTGGCAATGGGATCGCCTTCAGCATCAACAACCTGAACGATCAATGGATTTGGCAATTGTTTCCCGGCAATACCTGTTTGGTCTTTTCCACTGATGTACTCCAATCTTGTTGGCGTGCCATCGTCTCCGGTCGCAATATAGTCAACAGGTGAATTAAGTAATCCTTCGGCAACCGCTCGTGCGCGGTTTACTTCTGCAGAAGGTCCTAATACCCAACGAGCTGAAGCGATACCATTTTCATCCGTTTTAATAACCGGCGGGTTTTCATAAATGTAGCCACCGCCAACATAAGCTTCAAATGTCACATCGTAGCCTTGAATGACATTGCCATACATATCGGTGACCCGCGCCTTTAAAGGATCACTACACCCGGTTCCAAAATTGCTTGATTGGTTAGACCCATGTACATAACTGATAGCCTGGGCAGCCAATGGTTCAAACTGAACAAAAGCTTTTTCCTGTAACGTTATTCCAGCCAAAATATCGATGATAGTAACTTCTTTTAATTCAGCCTTTGTTGATGAAAGATAGGCTATCGCCTGACCATCCGCATTGGTCGGTTGCGTAAAGGGATAAATCGTATTCGCAGTTCCCGACACAGTCATGGTCAGCGCCCTTCCCTCAATTCTATTATTATAATCATCAAATAACGTTACTGTGATCACTGACTGGGCCGTATTATCAGCAGAAACCGGGCTTGTCGCATCTACCTGGGAAAGCACAGCGCTTACACCGGCTGCGACCGTTTCAACTATAAAGGTGATCGGTGATCCATTTAAATCAGGTCCGTTCGACGACCTTGCTTTAACAATATTTGTTACACCTGCCACAGGTCCCGGGTAATAGATCACTTCTGCATAGCCGTTATTATTGGAGAAAGTTGTTTTAGTTGTGTCGTGCAAATTTCCAAATGTGCCGTTACCCTGGGTTGCCCTCCAGGTTAGCGGGTGATCGGGAACAGCATTGGTTTGCTGATCTGTGATTTTTACCTTAAACGATTTCGCTAATGGAGATCGCACAGGGCTTGGGTCCTGCCCGTTGCCATCGCTATATATTAAATTGGCAGCAGCGCTGTTTTTTCCCGTGGCATAGAATGTTACCGGGGAACTGACCAGATGCGATTGCGTGCCAACATAATATGCAACCGCATCAACAGAATTATTATTAGTTCCTTCTAAATTTCCGACAGTAAGAACTACCTGGGCAATACCACTGGTATTGGTTATTTTAGTTATTGTTGTTTGAAAATTCCCATCGAGGGTACCGCCGCCGGTTTTAACGGTAAAAGTTACGGTATGACCTGCTATTTCATTACCAAACGCATCAGTAACTTTTACAACAAAGGGTTCGCTCAAAGGATTACCCACAACAGCATACTTATAATTACCACTGACTTCAACCAATTCATTAGCAGCGCCCCTTGAAGCAGAAGCCGTAAAAGTAATTGGCGTACCCACCTGGCTGCCATTATAAATAGCGGTAGCATGCGCCACATTATTGTTGATACCTTCATTAGGTCCAAGCGTTAGAATTGCTGATGCCTCGTGAGTTTGCGCATCTGTCAACGTTTCAATAGTTGAATTCCCTGAAAAACTCCCACCGCCGCTCATTACAGTAAAAGTTACCGGGTAATTTGGTTGGGAATTACTCAACGCATCAATCGCTTTTACTACGAACGGATGGGATAATGGCGAACCAACTGGCCCAGTATATCCGTTTCCGGAATCATATATTAAATGATCCAAACCAACCACCGTGGTATTAAACAAAACAGGAGAACCTTGCACGCCCTGGACAACCGCTTGCGCGATGGAATTTATCCCCATTAAAGGTCCGCAAGTAAAAGATACTCTTGCAATACCTTTATTGTCCGTATTTACACTTACCTCCTGGTTGGAAGTGCCATTAAACGTGCCCGGATTTGCGCTGCCTATTGAAGTAAAAGTTACCGGGTAGCCGCTGACCGGGTTACCGTAATTATCCAATACTTTTACTTTTAAAGAATCATTCAAAGGATAACCGGCAGACCCGGTTTGTCCATCTCCGCTTACAGGATCTAACCTTGATACCGTTCCCGGCGTCGCCAGAAATTTTACCGGGGAATCTGTAAGTGGCGTTCCACTATAAAGCGAGGTTGCCCACACTTCATTTATAACACCGGGGGTTGTTCCCATTGTTAAAGTAACACTGGCAAAACCACCCGCCTCTGTGAACCAGGGACCGCCGGGAGATATGGAACCACCACCCTGTTTCACCTCGAAAGTTACAGCATGAGCAGCAATCCCATTTCCGTATTGATCCGTTACCTGAATGACAAAAGGATTGCCTAAAGCCCGACCGATGGCTCCTGTTTGATCGTCACCACTCACATATTTTAATCTTGCCGGGTTATCCGGGTTTGCAGTAGCTTTGAAAAGGTACGGCGATCCACCTAACTGCTGCGTTGCTCCCATTGCGCTCACTTCCACCACCTGGCTTTCCACACCGGCAGTATCGCCTAAGGTAAAAGAAACCTGGGCAAAACCGTTTACATCCGTGTCTACTTCCACCTGGTTTAGCATGATTGCAACTGCGTCATCACTATTTCTCTTTGATTTCAACTTATTTTGCGGAAAATCCGACAGTGTGCCTCCGCCCCTGAGTACTTTAAATATTACAGGATGATTCCGGATGGGAGCGCCCTGTCCATCCACTACTTTCATTTTCAAAGGATTTCCCACCGGTTGATTGATTTTAGCGCTCTGGTTGTTTCCGCTTACGTAAGTCAAAGTCTGGGCAATGCCGCCCTGGGCAGTAGCGGTAAATACAATTGGCGAATCGTCTAACGGTGATCCGTCCTTGCGATTAGCCTTTGCATGCACCACATTTGTTACCTCCTGCGTTCCCAATGTCCAGGTTGTTGAAGCAAGACCGGAAGCATCCGTATGAACCGGTTGAGTCTCTGATGGAAAACCGCCCCCCTGAATTTCTTCAAAAGTTACCGGCCAATTAGCTACTATATTTCCACCATCATCGAGACACCTGACTACAAAAGGTTGTGCCAGCGGCTGGCCACCTGTTCCATTTTGTGAGCTGCTTGAAACAAGCTCAATTTTTGTTGCATTTCCGGCATTGGCAGTAAGATTAAACACAACAGGAGAGCCTTCAAGACCGTTCACTGCGGCATTTACTATAACAGCTCCTGTTGTATTACCAAAAGTCAGCTCTGCTTTTGCCAGACCTGAAGCATCAGTCACATAAAGTTCTGCTTCTTCCTTACCGGACGGTACAAAATTTGGATCCCTCGTAAAAATAAATTTATCTATTCGGCAATTATTTTCTCTTTTAATTATTGAAAATGAGTTTGTGCCTGCCAAATATTCATAGATTTCTTGTCCATCTATTTTGGTAATTCTCGCCCAGCGCCAGGTATTATATGGCTGCTCCAAATTCCACTGTTGCTCAGCGCCATTATTAACTTGATAGAAAAAACTATCTTCTGAAGGAGACTGAGCATAAATTCGTCCCCAAATGTAAAAGAATCCACCGGGAATCAAACGAACTGTGTAGTCAACCCTGCCTTCTCTTGGGCCGCCGGATGAGCCAAACACATATTTGCCACCCGAGGCATTTGCACTTTCTCCAATTTGCATGTTTGGCGTTATTGTTCCCGATTCTGCTTCAACTCTTAAATTATCATCTTCCTCCGGTGGTTCTAAATCCAATGAAGCATCACCCTGAACAATCTGAAAGTCCACATTAATACCTGCGACAGGAATTCTATTCTGATCAGACACCCTTACTATTAGCGAACCTGGCAGGGCTGTTCCAATTTCACCTACCTGCATATTTCCGGACACCTCTTCCAAAAAGCTTGGTGTGCCACCCAGGTTTACGCATGTAAAATTATCTATATTGTTGGCTCTGTTGCCTCGTAAATTTATTCCGCAATAAAGTTCGTCACCATTTCCAAAGTACCTGTTCAAATCCGATATTCTGCCCGCAAAAATATCATTCACATAACAATCAAAATGATGTGCATTCTCAACCGTGCTCGGTATGACTTTAAAAATATCACCTGCTTGCGGTATTGGGCACCCCGGTTCCATATCTACCTTATCGCCAATCCGGTTACCTGTATTACCACCTTGAATTTCAAATAGGTTGATTGACTGGTCCCATATCCATATCGAATATCCACTGGCATTAGGATTGCCCTGGTTAAGCAATAATGCCATTCCACCCTGTTCTATTCCATCGGCTGTTGCATTTGCGCCCCACTGGAATGAAACCTCCAAAGGATTTTGACGCTCCGTTAAAACTGCCAGGTAACCAAAAATGTCGGAGGTTGATGTGTTGGCAAGCTCGTTATTCACGATCTGGTATTCGGTATCTGCATTCCAATCATCGCCCAAATCAGTCCTGTTAAAATTATCCACATAAATAAATGCTACCTGCGTTGTTCCTGATGCGTTATTGGACATTGAAGAATTTCCAGCTTCATCACTCACTTTAATGGCAAAGTTATAGGGTGTGTTTGACTGCAAGCCACTTACGACAAACATCTCCTGGGTTCCCGGGGAAGATGGAAGCGGTTCATTATTTACACCGGTTGCCTGGTTAAACGCGTTAATATCATTAATCGGACTGGTGGAATACCTGATATCATAACTACTGGCTGTTCCTTCGTTGCCATCATCTCCCACTGCTGTCCATTGCAGGGTTGCGCCAGTGCCGGATGTTGATAAAACGGTTAAATTACTAATGTCAGATGGAGGTGTTACATCAGCGATACCTATTTCGGCTGTTTTAAAATTATCAACATTATTATCGAGACCACCTTTTAAATATACACCGGCATAGGTTGTTTCGCCGTTGCCATATTCTTCATCCGGATCTGATATTCTGCCGACAAACTTATCATTTACAAAACAGTCAAAATGGTGACCGTTACCATCAGTAGTTAATTGGACTTTGAAAACAGAATCCGCTTGTGGTGTCGGGGCGCCGGCATCAAAGTTTACTACGTTGCCAATTCTATGGTCAGGAGCGCCATTTTCCAGTGCGTAGAGATTAATTGTACTATTGTCGGCGCGAAGCCAGATATAATAACCGCTTGCCGTTGCACTCATACTATCTAAATGAGTCGCAATACCGCCTTCATTGATCCCTGCTTCAGAAGCCTGACCACCCCATTGGAATGAAACTTCAAACGGATTTGTTGCCGGTTTATAAACTGCTAAATAACCAAACTGGTACATAGCGGATGTGTTTGCCAGCTCATTATTTTGAATTTGATATTCGGGAGCAGCAACCCAATTATCGCCCAATTGGGCGCGATTGAAGTTATCCTCGAAATAGATCGTTGTTGTTGCCACCGTATTAATACTCACAACATTGGAAGGCCCTGAAACATTTGCTTCATCATCTATCACTTTCATTACGATGTAGTATAATACATTGCCTTCCAATCCATAAATTGTGAATGTTTCCGGTGTGCCGGCAATAGAGGGCACCGGCTCCCCGGTTGCTTGTGTAGCATTATTAAAATCATTATCATTATTAATTGGATTCGTAGAATACCTGATATCGTAAATTGAGGCTGTTCCCGTATTACCATCGTCACCTACTGCTGTCCAGTTTACGGTAATGCTGCTGCCGGTTGATGAGGCTGCCACTAAATCGGTTACTGCAGCGGGTGGTGTGCCTTCCGCATCGCCCACTAAACCGTAGGTAAAATCGTCAACGCTGTTATTCAGGCTGCCTCTTAGATAGACTCCTGAATAGGTTGTTTCAAGATTTCCTTGTTTTTTTTCATCATCTGTCATTGTCCCGGCGAACACATCATCTACATAAAAATCAAAATGATGTCCGTTGGCATCGGTTCTTAAAACTATTTTAAAAATCGAACCTGCTGTTGGCGCCGGTGCGCCGGCTTCCATTGGTACCACACCACCGATTCTTTGACCAGGGTCGCCATCAACTATAGTATACAGATTTATTGATCGCTGGACAGGTCTAATCCATACTAAATAACCACTAGCGGTAAGGGATAGACTATCCATTCGTACTGCCACGCCACCCTGATCTATACCGGATGCCTCAGCTAGAGCTCCCCACTTGACTGAAACATCAACAACATTGATTGCCTGTTTATGAATGGCTAAATATTTCCATTGGTTTATAGTAGCAGTATTGGCTAATTCATTATTGACGATTTGATATTCCGGGCTGGCGATCCAATTATCACCAAGCGCGCCTCGATTGAAATTATCCGTAATATGATTAATTTTGGTTTTTAAGGTGGTTCCACTTGTAACATTAGACAATGGTGAAGCATTTAACTCATCATCCAAAACCCGCATGGCAATATAATACAATGTTTCCATTTGCAGCCCGGTAATGATAAAGGTTTCCTGGGTGCCGGAAGGCGCGGGCGTTGGTTCGCCAATTGCCGGTGTTGCTGCAATAAAATCATCATTCGTAACAATCGCATTTGTTGAATATCTTATTTCATAGCTCGAGGCTGTGCCAACCAAACCATCATCTCCAACTGCGGTCCAGGTAATGGTTATTGTATTACCGGTTGATGCAATTGCTGTCAAATCAGTAACCGCAGCGGGAGGATCTGTTTCACCTTCCACGGTTGTGGCGCCAACAGTATTTGATCGCCCGGAAGAGTTAAAACCATCATCCAATGTTTTTATTGCAAAATTATATGCTGTCCCGGAGAGCAAACCGGTTACTTCAAAAGTTTCCTGTGACCCTGCTGCTTTAGGAATTGGTTCACCCGTTACTTCAGTAGCAGCGGCAAAATCGTCGTCATTATTAATTGGACCGGTTGAGTACCTAATATCATATTGAGTTGCCGTACCCTGGTCACCATCATCGCCAGGCGCAGTCCAGGATAAGAAAACGCTGTGTTCCGTCACAGCCCCTGTTGCCAGGTCTGTCACTGCGTTGGGTGGAGTATTATCTATTGGACCTAATGCAACCCCGGTTAATTCAAAATAACTAATATTATTATTCAAATTACCTTTAAGCACAACACCTGCATAATTGGTTGGCTGGTTGCCCTGTCGTTTTTGCGCATCGGTGAATGTAACATCTAACACGTCATTCAAATATACTTCAAAATGATTGCCAAAATCATCGCTGGACATTTCTACCTCAAACTTATCACCTGCTACTGGTGTTGGAGATACAATTTGGCTATTTTTCTTGTCAATTTCATCGAAAGGTGAGCCATTTCTAAATTCCCAAAACCTGATACCGCCAGCCGAATACCAAATCCCATATCCATTTGCTGTAGTGGATGGCGCATCTAACTTTAATGCGATAGCGCCTTCCCCTATTCCGGCTGCATCAGCGCCAGCGCCCCATTCTAATCCAACCTTAGACGGATTTGGCTGCGCGGCAAAAGTAGCCAGGAAACCCCAATCAGAAGCTGTGGAGGTATTGGACAATTCATCGCCAATAATTTGAAATGCAGGGTCAGCCACCCAGGTGGGTCCTAAATCAGTCCTGATAAAATTGTCTGTTACCCGTGGAATCTCCTGCCCCACAATGTTCGCAATATAGTTAAAAAACACCTGTCCCATTATTGCGAATCCTGCGTTATTGGGAAGAATATCTGTTTCCATATATTCTGTTGCCCAGTCCGGATTAGAAATAAATACCTCATAATTTCCAACATAATATATACTATACCCGGCATTTCTTTTTTCATTATACAAATTGAGTATTAGGTTGTTTAACTGGTGCGTTTGTTCATTTTTTTCATCATTACGGGGAATTATGCTGCTCAACAAAATTCTGTGAGTATTATCGTGACCATGTATTTTATCAACAATGCTTTCAATTTCCTGTATGGTTTCGGCATTACTTTGATTCTCACTGACATCAACAGTTCCTATGTGCAGCATGTATATTCGCGGGTAACTGCCGCCTAATTGAGATATCCAACTGTTAATATTTGCATCGACCTGGTCAGCCCGAAAGCCATTGTGTCCTTCATGATTTGCATCAAATCCTGTTCCGGTTGATAAGGTACCGACTAAATTGTATGGTATCGCGGCGCCATCCATCAACGCTGCTAAATCGTCCCGATAGCCGCCGACAGGGTCACCACTGGTACCGCCCTCGGTTATGCCATCTCCAAGCGGCATAATTCTGTATTGCCCCTGTAGAATGTTTGCCTGTAATAATACCAAAAAAATGATTAGCCCCCATGCCTTTAAGTTGACACGTCTTCCCATTTGTTAATCCTCCTAAGATATTAATTAATGTCAATTAATTAATCTTGAATTGATGAATGATGGTGGAAAGGATATACGATATTTTGTCGAATGAGTCGTTTTTCTTAAGACTAACTCTATCGTCCACAATTATTTATTTTTTAATATGTTGCTCAAATATTGTATTTGACACGTACATGAATTAGCAATATATATGCCAAATTAGATGTTTTTTTTGTTTGTTATTGCCAACTAATTGTTTATTATTATATTATGCAGACTAAAACAAAATTTTATATATTTTTATTTAATCTTGTTTTTGTATGAATTCAAAACACTTTCTTAAAATTGGGCAGTCGATTAAATAAAAAATTATATCAGCCAGCAGATGAGCAGCCAACAAATTTTAGTTAGCAGGTAATGTAGATTTTTTTTAAGAATGACTCCCAATAAATAGTGATTGAACAAAAACATTATCTAACACGAAATGAAGAAAATCTTTTAAGCATATTAAAACTCTAATTCAAGTTTGTACAAAAAATGTATAATTTAATATTTTTAAAGGACTTAAATTGAGTTCGTCAGGCGGTCATTGTCGTCATCTTATTACCCCGGAGGGGTGAAATGTTTATAGCAGAAAATTTTAAGAGAATTTATAAACCCCTTTAGGGGATTTAATTAATCCTGGAATTCTTTAGGGCTTTTAAGCCCGAAAATTATTTGAATATCATTTTTTTTAATACTCGGGCTTGAAAGCCCTAAAAACCGGGAAATTTATTCCTAATCCACGAGATAAATCTCGTGGCAATTCATTATAATATATTAAGTTAAGCTGTCATTTGTAAAGCTATTGACTTCCGAAATTATGGGTTTGCACCCTGCTCGGACAGACACTAATTCGTATCCGTTGGCTGCTCATCCGTTGGAATTATTCCGTTTTATCTTCACTGATCTTGATGAACGTATACCGCTAATCTTATTTTGACAGAAAAATGTTTTTAATTGATGAGAACTTAAAATCTTTTAACAAATGAATTAATTTGGATTCAATGGTGGCAAGATTATAATAGTGCAAAATTTTTTCCCTGGGGGGAAGTTTTAATTTAGGTTTGTCCGGGTCAATTTCAGGAGGGTGCAGATATACGACTGCCGGCTTATCAAAAGAATTTACTTTCCGCAAGGCAAATTTCACAAATTTATATGGCAGCGCTCTTAAATAAAATCCGCCGGCAACAGGGACTCTTCTCCCAAAATATTTCACTACTGTCGGAGGGATTTCCAGCAGTTTTTTATTGTGTTCTAAATCGATTTCATAAGGATAAATTGGTGAACCGGGAATGCCATACATGTAAGTTTTTATCGGATAAATACTGGCATCATATTTTAATCCTTCATCTGCAATAATATCGAGCGCCCAATATGAATCTTTGGTTATTGTCCAATATGGCGCTCTATATCCAAGGATATTTTCTCCTGTTACCTGTTCCAAAACTTTAACGGATTTTTTTAAATCCTTTCTAAATTCGTTTGGCGTTAAATCATATACTAATTGGTGAGCAAATCCATGCGTGCCAATTTCATGTCCGTCTTGTTTAATGGCTTCAATAAGTTTGGGGTATTTTTCAGCAATGTAACCTAAACAAAAAAATGTGGCTTTCGTTTGGAATGTTTTTAAAATATTCAAAATTTTATTCGTACACTGCTCCACCCGATCTTCATATTTGTGCCACTCATTAAACGGGATTGAGGTGACAGAGTGATACCAGTCTTCCACATCGATTGTCATGGCATTTATAATTTTTTTGTTATCACTCTTATCAGAACCGGTGTGGATCATGCAAACTCTCCAACTGTCTCAACATTCCAAATGTTATCTTTCGTTTTTATATTGTTGATGATATTTTCCACAGCCACTATTGCTGTTAACATATAATAATCCGAACTATCGTATTTGAAGCTCCCGTTCCTACCAATTAAAAACAAGTTTTCAAACGTATCAGTATATTCCTGGATTACATGGAATTGGTCATAAGAGCCAAAATAAGTGGGATATGATTTTTTCATTCTAATTACGGTGCTGTCAAGCACCTCATTTTTATCGATTATGTTGATGCTGTCCAATTCATCTATGGCAAATTTAGAAAATTCCTCGTCTTTTTTACTCCAGAGTTCATCACCTTCGGTACAAAAGTATTCCAATCCAATCCATACTTTATCTAAATCTTCAATTAAATATGGACTCCAATTATTGAAAATTTGCAGCCTGCCAACCTTAACGGACCGCTCCTGAATGTAAATCCAAATATCAGGTATAATATTATTCACGGTCTTTTCTTTTGATTCATTCTTGATTTTAAGTTTGTTCAATAATAATCCGACTGTTATGAAATCGCGATAAACCAATCCTTTAGCAACTTCTTCAACCTTTTCCGGCACCCCATTATTGATTGAGTGTATTAATTCTGTAATCGGCATGGTTGAAAAAAAGTAGTCCCCTTTAACAGTCTCGACTGCACCGGTTTTTTCATCCTTTATTTTTGCGCTGACAATATTTTCGTCTTTAT
>JADHVV010000051.1 GCA_016783825.1 Candidatus Zhuqueibacterota bacterium
TTTCTTAATCCAAATTCCTTTTTCGCTTGACTTTTTGATGTATTTTTTGCAAATTTATGTCTCAATACTTCTTTTAAATTTTAGGGTAACTTTTTTCCGCGCATTCTACTATTCTTTCATATCTATTTTACACTACCTTAGTTTTTATTTTATCTTGCTATCTTTATTATTCTAAAAGCCCCTCTGATTACAAAAGTGAACACTACTGCCCCGATTACCAAATCAGGGATTTTTGTGTTAAGTACACTTACAAGTATACCTGCCGCGATTACACCAGAATTAACGATTATATCGTTGGAAGTAAATATCATGCTGGCTTTCATGTGCGCTTCTTCGCTTTTTGATTTTTGAAGTAAATAGAGACAAACAGCGTTTCCGATCAAAGCAAAAATTGAAACGATAATCATAGTTCTGAAATCCGGTACAGCTTCAAATCCTAAAAATCTCCGTATAACTTCAGAAAAACCGAGTATTGCTAACGTTAGCTGGAAATACCCACTCAGTTTGGCAATCAGCTTCTTTTTATAAATGGTTTTACCAACTACATAAAGGCTTAAACCGTAAACAGAAGCATCGGCAAACATATCGAGTGAATCAGCTATTAATCCCATTGAGTTGGAGATTAATCCGCTAACCATTTCTATCACAAAAAAACCAAAATTGATAGCGAGAACAATCAGCAATAATTTTCTCTCGATGTTTTCAGTAATTGATTTGATATCTTCGTCTGTTACATCCTGACTGTTATGGACACTTGAATTAAAATCGAGTTCATCCAATTTTCCCGATATTACTTCCAATATCCAAGCTTCATGATGAACGGTTAGCATTCTTTCCGGAATATTAAATTCAAGATTCTGGATTCCCTTTATGCCATCCAGTTTCATTCTTATGATCTGTTCTTCAGATGGACAATCCATTTTTTCAATCTTGTAAGTGGTTCTGTTAATTTTCTTGTCTTTTTCCATTTATCACTTCCTTTACCTTTTTAAAATTTATTATTTACATCCCCCTCAAAGCTCATGATGTGCAAAAATCTTAAAAAATCATACAAGTTTTCCATTATAAACCTCCTCTAAAAATTCAATAATTTTGAACTCTCTTTCACCCACTGTGTGAGTGTATCGAGATTACTTTTTACCACGCCGTTTATCATCTGTTTCTCCGATACCCCACGGGCATCGCAACAGCCGCTTCATGCGTGAATTTTAGCGCCTCGTTTGAGCAGTCCTTTGATCATGCGTTCAATATTATAATAACCTGCCGGTGTGTTTTGTCCCGGTAAACAACAAAGCACAGCATCAGCCATAAGATAAATCTGAACATTTTCTCCTGTTTTAGCTAAAGAGAATGCGAGTCTGAATCCATTGTAAGACCGCTCTGATCCGTACGGTGCATCGTTAAGAATGATTGTTATCACAGGGAATCTCCAATTCTGAATGAATATTAATTTCGTTTAATTTGTTATGCAAAAATCACATTTATTATTCGTATAAAATTCGTGAATTCGCGGCGTTAAAATTTTTTAAATGCAGCACTAAGTATTTCAAATAATGAAATCCCAGACATATAAACAGCCTAAACTGTTTCCAATTCACTTTCAACTGGGAATCCCGCGTTTTGCCACTCTGGCAAACCATCGTCTAATCGGAGTGCGTGATACCCAGCCTTGCTGAGTAAAACAATCGCTTCCGGAGATAGAACGCAGTAAGGACCCCGGCAATATGCAACAACTTCTTTATCGCGCGGAATTTCATGTAACCTGGTTTTTAATTCTTGTAAGGGAATAGAAAGTGAACCACTGATATGAGCCTTTTTATATTCTTCGGCTGGTCGAACATCTAAAACGATGATATCTTTTTTTTGAATTCTTTCCCATAGTTCTTCCAATGAAATAGAATCCAAACATTCACGATCCTTGAAATATGACTGGGTAATTTCCTTAATTTGGGAGAGCCTTTTTTCCGCGAGAGATTGCAATGATTTCCAGCAATTAAATACATCTTTATCTGCCAACCGGTAATAAATTCTTACCCCCTCCCGCCGGCTTTCTACTAACCTGGCATTTTTTAAAATTTGTAAATGGCGGGAAGTATTGGCAACAGTCATGGACGTTTGTTTAGTCAATGAATCTACGTCTCTTTCACCTTGTGCCAGCACATCGATCACCTCGAGTCTTTTGGGGCTGGAAAAAGCATAAGCAATTCTGGCAAATTGCTCGAAAACTGCATCTTTGAATTCTCTTCCTTTCATGTGTGGATTCCTTTATTATATTATTCAATTGATCTATTGAATAATATAATAAAAAAAAATTAAAAAGCAAGCGATTTTTTAAATTATTGAATTAAGCTGTATTATAATTAACATTCAAATTCCTAAAAATTAAGAAAAAAAATATTGTGTAATAATCTATAATTGAATTTTAAAAAATCCACTGCCAAGCGGTGGTAAGTTGACTGAATAATGATATGAGTGAATCGGTTTTATGCATTTCACTGGCAGCACGTCCCCACTTTCAAGGGGAAAAGCAGATAGCGTCCACTTTAATTAATTTCAGAATGGCCACCATATTATTTCAATCCCCACATGCAGATGAAGCAAGCATGATGATGTGATTTTTTTCTTGACTTATGCATTGAATATGGCTATATTTAAAACAAGAATAAAGATTAATGGTGAAGACGATGAAATCGAAACAGTATTTTAGAATGTTATGTTTTGTGCCAAAGTTAACTTCTGGAAAATAAAATGATAGAAAACATTGATATTCTATACGACAAAGAAGGAGATATTTTGGAGTTTAAATTCAATAATTTGAAACCCACAATCGGGATTGAATTGAATCAAAATATAATACTTCATTACAATCAGGAAAAAAATGTACCGGTTAGAATTATGTTCACCTGTTATTCTAATCTGATAAAATTGAAAAGTATAGAGCTTTCTGGATTAAATGAAATTGAAAGTGATAAAAGAAACCAGGTGTTGGAATTATTACGCTCAAATCCACTGAATAAGTTACTCCATCTTTATTCAAAAGAATATCGTTTCAATTTTCTGAATCCGGAAATAAATCAACTGTTGATGGTTGCTTAGGACAGTAAATTAAATAGATTACCCTTTAACAGAATAAAAAATATGGACTATATTCAACTCAATAAATATACAATGTGAGAGTTCATTAATTCAAATCCCTAAGTTTTATTCATTTTCCATATAATCAAAATGAAACGCTCGAACCAACAAACAACCCAAGATCCGGACTGGTTTTACTGAATCCAAATAAAAGACCACCATTCAATTGATATTTGTGATTTACTTGATAATTGATATTTAACGATAATTCCCTCGGTGGTTCAATGCCCTGTAAAATATCGGTATATCCATAATAGTAGACGGACAGACCTATTTTTTCGTTTAAAAATGAATTGCCTATCCCCAAACCAAATCCAATGGGATTTTTTAAATCATAACCTATTGGATCGCCAAGAATATAATAATTGATATCCAGGAATCCATAAACAAAATCCAGGTTTTTGCGGGTAGAAATTCCAATACCATAATCCATTTCCCCAGTCCCTAAATTTTGTTTTGTACTGGCAGTCGGGAATTTTATAAAAGCAATGAAGGAAAGGGCAGGAATATTGTCCGCTTCTTTTAACATCGTCCAGCCAACATTCAGAAATAAGTCACTAAATTTCCAATTCATCATGTGCTCCCCCATATGACCATCCGAAAACATATCATGATCGTGTTCATCGTTATCAAATTCATTCTCATGACCGTCAGCCGTGGGAATTATACCTCCGCTCATATGAGTGATCATATCAGTATTCTGGCTTATCATTGGAACATTTATTGAAAGAGAATAACGATCAGTTTTGTATTGAAAACTTGTGTTAAAATAGGCTGTATTAGTAACATTTGAATAGATATAATTACCCGAGTTCCATTTCAGTAAACCTGAAATAGATAATTCTCCGGATTGTGCTGGAAAATTTATCAACAAGATCCCCACGATAATAAAAATGATTTTTTTCAACATAGGCTTTTCTCCTGAGTTTAATGTTTGTTATGTAAATACATAATTTCAATTTTTGTGCCAGAAAAAAATAAGTCTGGATAAACACTATAATGTCAAACAGTTACATATTTTTTGAAAAAGCAGAAATACTAGTTGGAAAACTGTTTATTGCAGAATATTCAACAACTGAATTGAGATTATTGAACAACTTTTTTAAATATAACTTCTGAGGTTATGTGTTTTTATTATGACAACATTTATAGAAACTATTCAAAAATGGACTTGCTTTTTAATCCAATTTGCGTTATATTTTTTATGTGAAGCGACAATGATATAAATGAAATTTATTTAAAGGTAATATATTATGACCACCAAAGTTTATGTTAGAAAAAGCGGCGAAGCAGTCATTCCCGCTCGTGTCTTAAAGTCGTTCGGTATTCAGCCAGAGACGGAATTGGAAATTGATTTCCATGTTCCAGAGGAGCGAATGCCCACTGATTTTTCCGTTGACATTCCACCCGATAAAACAGTGCAGGATTTTCTTAATGAGTTCGAGGATAAATATCAGATTAGTTCTAAAGACTTTTATGAAAAATGGCAGAGAGGGGAAACTGATGATGATCCTGAACTAAACGAATGGGCTGGATTTTATCAAACGAAACTTGAATTGGAAAAAGAGGGTATTGATTCTGCTAAAGCGACTTTCAAACCATTTAAAAAGATTTTATTTGAAAGAGAATAAGCATAGATGTTAACAGACATAAATAAATATGCTGAAATTATCTATTCACTCCCACAAAAGTATTTCGTGATTCAGAGACTCGAAGCAAGTATTTATAAAATTAGTCCTAATATTGGTAGAGTCTCTGGAGTAATAAATTTTAAAAAAGAGATCGAATTAAAATTTGTGGAACGAATTAATTTTAACACAGGTCGAATATATTTTTACAGTTATGAGATTAGGCAATATGACCAAATTCTTTATTTTTACGATCCTCAGCCACATCCCAATGATCCCGATTTAGCTTTAACCTTTCCCCATCACAAACACGTTGCGCCTGACATTAAGCATAATCGAAAACCTGCGTCAGGTCTGTCCTTTGATAAACCGAATTTACCGTTTTTGATTCAGGAAATTAGCGATCAGTTTTTATAAATACTTGTGTTTTAGCTGTCGTAAACCTGGCTTTCTTTTTTGAAAACAGGAAAAACCAGACCTCAAATGCAGCAAGCGACAATCCTGTTATCGTTACAATTATTTGAATAAGTGTCATGCTTAAATCTCCAGGTTGTTTTTAAAATCTCAAATCCTAAATTGTTTGGGAATTTGAATTTTGGGATTAAAATTTTTTTGTAATAAGGATTTTGTTATTTGGTAATAGTTCAGCACCCAGAACCATTGCTGTCATTCCGGCATGTTTTTAGCCGGAATCTCCTGAAGATTTGCTTTTACGATACCATTTGTACAAAATAAACATCCGAAGGTTTTATTATGGAGATTCCTGCATTCCTCCCGCATAAAAAGCGGGATCCAGCCGGAATGACAGATGAACTATAGATTATTAATAATTTTGGTGAAAGAATTTAAAAGTCCTTCACCTTAAATCGTTTTAATCGCAGTGCATTAGAAACAACAGTAACACTGCTGGCAGCCATTGCGGCTGATGCGATAATTGGACTCAACAGTAAACCAATAAAAGGATAAAGCACACCAGCCGCAACAGGGATGCCGAGCGTATTATAAATAAATGATCCAAACAAATTCTGTTTTATATTTCTCATTGTTGCTTTGCTCAACTGGATGGCATGGGCGACGCTGGTTAAGCTGCCTTTGATCAATGTAATATCGCTGGCTTCCATCGCCACATCTGTTCCGGTGCCAATGGCAATACCAACATCTGCTTGAGCTAACGCGGGAGCGTCATTGATGCCATCGCCAACCATAGCAACAATTTTTCCTTCCGATTGTAATTTTTTTACATGATTTGCTTTTTCCTCGGGTAAAACATCTGCAAATATTCTGTCCACATTCACCAGTTTTGCGATTGCTTCAGCAGTTCGTTTATTGTCTCCGGTCATCATTACGACTTCAAGTCCTAAACGATGAAGTGTCTGAATAGCTTTTTCCGAATCTTCTTTAAGGGTATCGGCAACAGCAATTATCCCTACTAATTTATTATCAAATGCAACAAACATCGGGGTTTTGCCCTGATCAGCCAAATTGACCAATTGGTCTTTTACTGAATCGGTACGTATGTTTTGCTCCTGCATCAATTTAAGATTCCCCAATTGAACTTTTACATTATTAACTAACGCCTCGACTCCGTGCCCTGGAATCGCCTTAAAGTTAGTTGATTCCGAAATGGTCAAACCTTTTTCTTCTGCGCTTTTATAAATTGCTTCACCTAATGGGTGTTCTGATCCTCTTTCGGCTGAAGCAGCCAGACTCAAAATATCGTTTTTATCAAATTCGTTGAAAACGAGAACATCCGTTACTTTTGGTTCACCATTTGTTATCGTCCCTGTTTTGTCTAAAATAATCGCCTGAATTTTGTGCGCTGTTTCCAATGCCTCGCCGCCTTTGATTAAAATTCCGTTTTCAGCGCCTTTTCCAGTTCCCACCATTATTGAAGTAGGTGTAGCCAGGCCCAATGCACAGGGGCAGGCAATTATTAATACAGTGACAAAAGTGATTAACGCATAAGTTAATGCAGGTTGAGGTCCAAAGTCAAACCAGACGACAAATGCTAAAATAGCAATAGCAATCACGATGGGCACAAAAATGCCCGCGATAATATCAGCTAATCTTTGAATCGGCGCTTTGGATCCTTGCGCATCCTGCACCATTTTAATAATTTGCGCTAACGCTGTATCTTTGCCAACTTTTGTGGTTTTAAACTGAAAAGAACCAGTTTTATTGATGGTGGCGCCAATTACCTCATCACCGACATTTTTTTCTACAGGAATGGACTCGCCGGTAATCATTGATTCATCAACTGATGAAGAACCTTTTACAATTTTACCATCCACAGCAATTTTTTCTCCGGGACGAACGACGATAATGTCGCCGACTAATACCTGTTCAATAGGCAGATCAATTTCTTTTCCGTTTCGAATAACGCTGGCTGTTTTCGCTTGTAATCCCATTAACTTTTTGATAGCCTCAGATGTACGACCTTTAGCACGAGCTTCTAGAACTCTTCCTAAAAGTATTAAAGTGATAATAATTGCAGTTGTATCGAAATAAATATTGCGCATATTATCAGGTAGAAATGCCGGAAAAAATGTAGCCACAACAGAATAAATATAAGCTGCACCAGTACCGATGGCAATTAATGTATTCATATCTGCTGCACGATGTTTCAGAGCTTTCCAGGCACCAATATAAAATTGTGAACCTGAATAGATCAAAACCGGCGTCGTTAAAATAAATAATAATATCCAGCGTACTTGTTCAGGAATTGACTTTAAAAAAGTGAAAATTTCAGCCATTGAACCAAACAAAATGATAATAGAAAAGATCGCGCTAAAAACCATTTTTCCAAATAATTTTTTATAATTCTTTTCCCGCTCTTTACGTTCGAAGTCTTCTGGTTCCGTTCCACTGATCAATGTTGCTTCATAACCCGAGTCTTTGACTGCCGCGGCGAGATTTTCAAAATTAACCAATTCAGGTACATACGACACGCTGGCGCGCTCGGTGCTCAGATTAACTGACGCCTTGAGTATTCCAGGCATTTGTTTCAAAGCTGATTCTACGCGATTGACGCAAGAGGCACAACTCATACCTTTTATTGCCAATTCAACATCGTTGCTGCCCACCTGGTAGCCAACTGATTTCACAGATTGCGCTAATTTTGCAGCATCGATTTGATTTACATCGTAAACAACATGCGCCTTTTGATTAGCAAAATTGACTGAAGCTTTTTGAACACCTGCCTCACCCTGAAGTGTTTTTTCAATGGTATTGGCACACGAGGCACAGCTCATTCCCGAAATAGGCAGATCGAGTTTCAGAAAAGAAGAATCAGCCTGAAAACCAGTCAAAGCGCCAACTTCAGTTTTCTGAACTTGACTGTGTTTTTCATTTTTATCTGTTGCAGTGATAAATTTATCAGGCTCTGCATCAAACTGTTTTTTGCAATTGACATTGCAGAAATAGTAAGTTTTTTCATTATATTCACTCTTGCCAGCAGCATTGGAATCTTCGATTTCCATGCCACAGACAACGTCCTTGACTTTCATTTAAAACTCCCAAATTTTTTTTCATGGATTCAAATTATCCAAAATTATTTTATCCTTTTATAAAAACATTTCCGATAAAACAGCAAAAGGATAATATCTTTTTTATTACAAAACATGTGCCTGAATAAATTTAATGTATGTATCCCATTTATTACTTTGGAGTAAGGAAGGTGAATTGTACTTGAAATATTCGAGGACATTCTTGATGTTGTAGAATATTCTACAACAGGGTTGTACAATAGTATACAATCCGATAGAGGATATAGTGTTCATTTCTATTTATGCTATTAATTTTAAACTTCTTGATAATTATAAATCAATGACTTATATTCAATTTTATGTTGTTATTCTTTAATTTTCGCTCGTGGCATTAATTTTGTTTATGTGGTGATTCATGTTCTACGGAGAAAATTAAAGATGGTTATTACACAAAAAAAATATATAATTGGGATTGCGGTTTTGATATTAACAGGGCTATTTGGTTCAGTAATTTTTTTCCCAATAAATTTCAGAGAAGAAAACAGCACCTGCCTTTGTCAGAAAATGATAAATCGTGAACAATGTAAAAATCAACATTGTATTACAAAACAGCAGGCGTCTGAACTCTACCGTGTTAATAATTTGGATACACCAGATCATAATCATCACAACCACGATCTCCTGAAGAGCTACCTCGTACCGTATGCATTTTTATGGTGGGGAAGTTTAATTTTTCTATCTATTGGTGTATTCCTATTAAAAAAATATTTTTTGAATACAACAAATTGGAATCCGGTAAAATTATGATAAAAATTATCACACAATTCAAAAAAGCACACAGAAGTAAAAAGGGAAACATTATGTTAAAAAGAACATTAGTGATTATTTCAATATTATTTTTCATTACAACAGAAATGATAATTGGAAAGAATCAGGATTTTATTTTAAAATTAGATGATTTAATTGTTGAAGCATTAGAAAATAATCCGGATTTAAAAGCACAACATAATCGCTGGAAGTCGATGGAAAAACGGATATCACAAGCTGGGAGTTTGCCTGATCCGGTTCTTGGTTTAAACGTAATGAATCTGCCGGAAAATTCTTTCAATTTCAACCAGGAAGCAATGACAGGCAAACAGATCTCTTTGAAACAAAAAATACCATTTCCAGGGAAACTCGGATTGAAACAGAAAATTGCTGCTGAAGAAGCCCGGGTTGTTGAGCTTGAATATCTGGAAAAGAAAATTCAACTTATTAAAAATGTAAAGAAAGTCTATTATGGACTATTCAATATTGAAAAAGCAATTGAGATCAACAAAAAAAACAGTGAACTGTTGAATCAATTTGAAGGGATAGCAGATACGCGATATCGAACCGGCAAAGGATTACTGCAGGATGTTTTAAGAATCCAGTTGGAAAACTCAAGGATTTCCGAAAGGATTATTCTATTAAAACAAAAAAGGGGCTCATTGGCTTTGCAATTAAATGCTTTACTGAATCGAAAATCAATTTCTCCTGTGGGATCAGTGGAAACACCTGTAGAATTAATACAAATACCGGAATTTACGGAATTGAAATCTTCTGCAGAACGGAACCGCCCATTAATTTTGTTGTGGCAAACAAGGATTAAACAAAGTGATAAAAAAGTAAAATTTGCCCGGAAAAGTTATTTACCCGATTTCACCTTAGGTGTTGCATACACACAACGTGAAGTGCTGACCAATGGAATGGGCGGAGTGGATTATTTTTCCGGATCAATTAATATGACGCTGCCAATTTATTTTTGGAAAAAACAGAAAAAACTTATTGAAGAAAATTATTATTCTGAATCTTCAGTACAACAAAAATTTGAGAGTGTTCAGCAGCAAGTCGAAAGTGAATTAAAAATTAAATTGACTGAACTGGAAGCAAATGGTAAGTTACTCAAACTGTACAAAACAGGAATTCTTCAGCAGGCATCGCAAACTCTTGAATCAGCTCTTTCTGCATACCAGGTAAACAGGGTTGATTTCTTAACAGTTTTGAATAGCCAGGTCACTTTATTTAATTACGAGATGGAATATTTTCGTGTGTTAAGTAATTATTTTATAAATATTGCTGAAATAGAAGAGATAATTGGAGGAGAGATTTAGTGTAATTTCTAGATTTATATTTTTGATAGTTTTTTTGCAAGTAGAGAAATTATAATTAAAAATTCCAAATCCCAAAAAATCAAATTCCAAAACTTGTCCCGATTCTTTTTTGTCGGGATAAATTCCAATTCTCAAATTCCAAAATTAGAATTAATGATTTAATACTCGTTAAGGTTTAATTTGTAATATTTAAAATATTACTTTTCAATAGTAAAAATGAACATTAACCTTTGCAAAGCGCAAAAGGTATTTTTTACCGCTATGCGCTCTGCTCTATGCGCCATGCCTTAAGTGCGATAGAATATACCTTAAAAAAATTAGGCGAGAGTTACATTTTCACATTTAACGGGTATAATACAAAAGGAGCAAAATAAAATGAATAAAATTTTTAAAGAAATAATGCCGCAGAGTCGAAATACACTAATAATCTGGATAGGCTTGGTTGTGGTTGCTTTTTTATTTGGCTGGATAATAAATGGTGGAGAAGCCGAAGTCAGCCATAATCACAATCACGCGGAAGGGGACGCTGGGAAAACAACCATCTGGACCTGCTCGATGCATCCCAATATCCAGCAGCCAAAATCTGGCAAATGTCCAATTTGCGGGATGGATTTAATTCCAGTGAGCAGCAGTGGAAGTGAAAGCAGAGGTGCTCGTGAACTCACTTTGTCAGAATATGCTCGAAAACTCGCTGAAGTTGAAGTTGCAGAAGTAAAAAGAAAAGCTGTTACAAAACAGATTCGTCTTTTGGGTAAAGTTGAATATGATGAAACACGATTGAGTTATATTACCGCGAGATTCCCTGGCAGAATTGACAAGCTCCATATTAATTTCACTGGGACAGCAGTTAAGAAGGGTGATCGTCTAATTGAGTTGTATAGCCCTGAAATTTTATCCACGCAAAGAGAATTGATTGAATCTTACAAAACAGTAAATAGATATGAAGGAAATTCTGCTACGGAGATATTTAAAAATTCTAAAAATCAGTTAAGCTCAATCCGTGAACGTTTACGTCTCTGGGGATTAACTGAAAAGCAAATTTCCGCGATAGAAAAAAGTTCGCACCCATCAGAGCATATTTCACTCTACTCAACTTTGAGTGGCGTTGTGATCGAAAAAAATGCGCAGGAAGGAATGTATGTGAATACCGGCACAAGAATTTATTCAATAGCCGACCTTTCGACTGTATGGGTAAAGATGGATGCTTATGAATCGGATTTAGCGTGGATTAAAGAAGGACAGAATGTTGAGTTTACAACTGAAGCATATCCCGGACAAAGTTTTATCGGACAGGTCTCGTTTATCGATCCAATTCTGAACGAAAAAACCAGAACCGTTAAAGTTCGGGTCGGTGTTGAAAATAAAAACGGTAAATTAAAACCCGGAATGTTTGTCCACGCGATTATCAAATCACAAGTTGGAGAATTTCACAAAAAGACTCCGCTAATTATTCCGGCTTCAGCACCATTAATTACTGGAACGCGGGCTGTAGTTTATGTTGAAGTGGGTGGAAAAGAAGGGACTTATGAGGGAAAAGAAATTGAATTGGGTCCCCGAACCGGAGATTATTATATCGTAAAATCTGGACTTACTGAAGGAGAGCGCGTGGTTGTAAAAGGTAGTTTCAAAATTGACAGTGCGATTCAGATTCAGGCAAAACCAAGTATGATGAATCCGGAAGGCGGCGGAATTAGCTCAGCTCATCACCATCATGGCGAAACGCATAAGCAGGAAGAAGAACAAAATCATGAAAAAATTAACGTTTCAGCTGAAATTCCATTAGCGTTTAGACAGCAATTAGACAATGTCTATTCATATTATTTTGATGTTCAATATTCGTTGAGTCATGACCAATTTGAACCTGCTATAAAACAGATAGCTAAAATGCAGCATGCTTTGAAAAAAGTAGACATGGCTTTGCTCGATGGGGAAATACATATGAAGTGGATGGAATTTTTGAATACAATGAACAGTGCCGCAAAACAACTCGCAAAAGCAGAAGATATGGAAAATGTGAGGGTTGCATTTGATCCGCTTTCGGAAGCGATAATCAAAACAGCTAAAATATTTAGAAGTGATAAACAGAATTTGCTCGTTTTTCATTGCCCCATGGCTTTTAACGACCGCGGTGCAAACTGGCTGCAAAACAAAACAGGAGTAGAGAATCCCTATTTTGGAAGTATGATGTTCTCTTGCGGAGAGCAAACAGGTGATTTAACACCGACTGAAGTTAAGAATAACAAGTAAATTATTTTAATCAAAGGAAAATTAAATGCTTCATCAAATAGAAAAATCTTCTCCCGTGGATCGAATTATTCGTTTCAGCCTGGAAAATAAACTGGTCGTTACCCTGGTGTTAATCCTGATTATTGTCTGGGGTATTTTAGTGTCACCTTTTGACTGGGAATTCCTAGGACTGCCTCGTGATCCGGTTCCTGTGGATGCAATCCCTGATATTGGAGAAAACCAACAGATCGTCTTCACGGAATGGATGGGACGCTCTCCCCAGGATATTGAAGATCAAATCGGTTATCCGCTCACTGTTTCTTTGTTGGGAATACCTGGCGTTAAAACAATTCGCAGTTATTCAATGTTTGGATTTTCTTCTATTTATGTAATATTCAAAGAAGATGTCGAATTTTATTGGTCACGATCACGCGTGTTGGAGAAATTAAACAGCTTGTCCAAAGGTACTTTGCCCGAAGGTGTCCAACCATCATTAGGACCCGATGCAACGGCATTGGGACAGGTTTTTTGGTACACACTTGAAGGACAGGATGAAAATGGTAATCCAACTGGTGGCTGGGACTTGCAGGAACTGCGATCAATTCAGGATTGGCACGTTCGATATTCATTGATGTCTGCCGAGGGAGTGAGCGAGGTTGCGTCGATTGGTGGGTTTGTAAAGGAATACCAGATCGATGTTGATCCTGATGCTATGCGGGCGTATAATGTTAAACTTGCGGAAGTTTTCGCTGCGGTAAAAATGTCCAACCTGGATGTTGGCGCTCGAACTATCGAAGTGAATAAAGTGGAGTATGTTGTTCGTGGAGTCGGATTTGTGAAAGAAGTTGGCGATCTGGAAAATGCTGTCATTAAAGTAAACGACAACGTTCCAATTTATATAAAAAATATAGCCCATGTTACTTTAGGACCAGCTATGCGCCGCGGGGCATTAGACAAAAATGGAGCTGAGGTTGTCGGTGGGGTTGTGGTTGTACGTTACGGAGAAAATCCACTACGAGTTATCAAAAATGTCAAAGATAAGATTGCTGAAATCTCTGCCGGACTGCCTAAAAAAACACTTCAAGACGATTCGGTAAGTCAGGTGAAAATTGTTCCATTTTATGATCGCACCAAATTGATTAATGAGACATTGGATACATTAAACACAGCGCTGGCACACGAAATTCTCATTACGATTATTGTCATCCTTGTGCTGATAATGCATTTTCGCGGTTCAATTTTGATCTCGGGGTTGCTGCCAATTGCTGTACTCATGGTATTTATTGCCATGAAACATCTTGGTGTTGATGCAAATATTGTGGCGCTGTCGGGAATTGCCATTGCCATCGGTACAATGGTGGACCTGGGCATAATAATGAGCGAAAATATTGTCAGGCATTTAAATGAGGCAGAGCCAGAGGAGGATCGTCTGGAAATAATTTATCAGGCTGCCAAAGAAGTGAGTGGCGCTATATTAACTGCCGTTTCGACAACCATCGTGAGCTTTCTGCCCGTGTTTACCATGCAAGCAGCCGAAGGTAAATTGTTCAAACCGCTCGCCTTTACAAAAACGTTTGCCTTAATCTCCGCTGTTTTTGTTGCACTCATAATTATTCCACCGTTCGCTCATGTTTTATTTACAGGAAAAATATCCAATCGCAAAATGCGTTATGGAATGAATATCGCTTTAATCATATTGGGTATAATTTCTATTTTTGTTATCAGTTGGTGGATCGGGCTTATATTGTTGTTATTTGGTATTTTTAATTTTGTGAAACGCTATGTTCCTGCAACTCAAAATAAATGGCTTCCCTGGATCTCAAATGGATTTGTAATTTTTGTGGTTGTAATTTTGCTCTCCACTGATTGGCTGCCTTTGGGCCCGGAAAAGGGTTGGTTTTTAAATGTTCTGTTTGTAGGGCTGCTGATCGGTCTGTTTTTATTCTTTTTTCATCTTTTTGTGAAACATTACGGACAAATTTTAAATTGGGCTTTGAACAACAAAAAAACTTTTCTTGCTATTCCATTAACAATTTTATTTTTGGGATTACTTGTTTGGCTTGGATTTGAAACATTTTTTGGCTGGTTACCGAAACCTGTCAAAGTTTTTAAGCCTGTTTCGTACATTGCTCATAAATTTCCAGGAATGGGAAAAGAGTTCATGCCTTCACTGGACGAAGGATCATATTTGTTGATGCCAACAACCATGCCTCATGCTTCCATCGGTGAAGTATTGGATGTGCTTCAAAAACAAGATATGGCAATCAACGCCATTCCGGAAGTTTCATTGGCAGTGGGAAAATTAGGCAGAGCCGAGTCACCATTGGATCCTGCGCCAATTTCAATGATCGAAACAGTGATCAATTATTATTCCGAATTTCTTGAGGATGAGAATGGCGAACGATTAAAATTTCAGCATGATCCGGATAGTACAGATTTTGTTCGCTCAAAAGAAGGAGTGCTTTTACTTGCGCCGGATGGTGAACCGTATTTTGTACGGGGCGCGTTTATTCGAAAAAAAAATAATGAATTAATTGTCGATTCCAGGGGGCGACCGTTTCGTTTATGGCGTTCAGCTTTGGATCCGGCTTTAAATGAAGGAAGAACAGCTTGGGCAGGTATAAACAACCCTGCTGATATATGGGATGAAATTATTAAAGCAGCGGAAATCCCCGGAACAACTTCCGCGCCCATGTTACAGCCAATTTCAACCCGTATTGTGATGCTGCAAAGCGGCATGCGCGCGCCCATAGGAATGAAAGTAAAAGGTCCGAATTTAGAAACAATTGAAAAAGTTGGATTACAATTGGAAAACTTGCTCAAGAATGTTCCTTCAATTGATGCAGCCACTGTTCTTGCTGATCGAATAGTTGGCAAGCCCTATTTGGAAATTCACATCGACAGACAAGCAATTGCCCGTTATGGGATAAAATTGAACCAAGTGCAGGAAGTGATTGAAGTTGCAATTGGTGGGAAACGAATAACCACGACCGTGGAGGGCAGAGAACGATATCCTGTTCGCATTCGTTACATGCGGGAATTGCGGGATAACTTTGAAGCAATAGAAAAAATTCTCGTTCCAGCTCCGGATGGCGCTCAAATTCCGTTAATACAGTTAGCAGAGTTCAAATACAGGCGCGGCGCACAAATGATAAAAAGCGAGGATACTTTTCTCGTCGGCTACGTGATTTTTGATAAAAAGCCTGGTTACGGGGAAGTGGATGTGGTGGAACAGGCACACGATTATTTAAATCAAAAAATGGAAGATGGTGAATTTAAGCTGCCTGCAGGCGTGAGTTACACTTTTGCCGGCAGTTACGAAAACCAGGTTCGTGCTCAAAAGAGATTATCAATTATACTCCCTCTTGCGTTGTTTGTTATATTTATAATTTTATATTTTCAATTCAAATCTGTTTCGACAACAGCGTTGGTCTTTACCAGCATTGCCGTTGCCTGGGCTGGTGGATTTATTATGCTTTGGCTTTATGGTCAATCCTGGTTTCTTGATTTCAGCCTGACAGGTGTTAATTTACGGGAGCTTTTTCACATTCGAGCGTTTAATTTGAGTGTTGCTGTTTGGGTCGGATTCATCGCCCTGTTCGGAATTGCCACTGATGATGGTGTAATGATAGCCACCTATTTAAAGCAGATTTTCGAAAAGAAGAATCCTAAAACAATCAATGAAATTAGAGAAGCAACTATATTAGCTGGAAAGAGAAGAGTCCGCCCCGCAGTAATGACCACTGCAACAACTGTTTTAGCGTTGATCCCGGTTTTAACAGCAACCGGCAGGGGCGCTGATATAATGGTGCCCATGGCGATCCCTTCGTTTGGCGGTATGATATTCGAAATGATTACTATGTTTGTGGTGCCGGTTTTATATGCAGCGATTAAAGAACGGCGGCTAAAGATTTGAATTGTTTAAGGCAAATTGTTGTTGATTTTATTATTTCTATTTTTTATATTAAATAATGAATTCAAAAATAAATTTATAAGGACAAAAAATGAAAGACAAACAGAAGCATTATGATTTAACAGTCCTGATTGAAAAGGATGAAGATGGCTTTTATATTGGAACAGTACCAGCACTAAAAAGCTGCTATACCCAGGCAAAAACACTTGAAGAACTTTATCCCCGAATAAAAGAAGTTATTTCGCTCTGCCTTGAGAAACAACAGCCTGAATTATTAAAGTTTGTCGGAGTTCAACAAATACAAGTTGCCGCATGAGGGTGGATTAAATGCCAAAATTGCCAATGGTAACAGCAAAAGTCATAATTCGATTTTTAAATTCTTTGGATTTTGAGTTAAAACGACAAAAAGGAAGTCATAAATTTTTCAGTCATCCTGATGGACGAACAGCAACGGTTCCTGATCATCCCAGGAGAAGATTTAGGACGAGGTATTTTAAAAAAATTATTAAATGATATTGAGATTTCGAGAGATGAATTTTTAGACTGGTTACACAAAAAGAATAAGTAGAATTCACATTTAAATTCAGATTTCTTTTGTGTATCACATTAAATAAAGCCTTGTAGCAGGACACACTTTGAACAATTACATCGGCGAATTAGCAGCACTTCTCACAGCAATTTCATGGTCATTCACATCTATATTTTTTACCATTGCTGCAAAACGAATCGGCTCATTAAATGTAAATAAAATCAGGTTGTATTTTGCCAGCCTGATGTTACTAACAGCACAATTCGTTTTGTACGGCAATATCATTCCCATTCATGTTGAATCAAACAGATGGCTATGGCTGGGAGTTTCAGGAATAATCGGATTAGTACTGGGAGACAGCATGTTGTTGCAAGCGTTTGTTTTGATCGGTACACGATTGTCAATGCTGCTCATGTCGCTCGTTCCGATTATTTCTACAATTTTAGCATGGATTTTTTTGAATGAGACCTTAACGCCCATTGAGATTTTGGCAATCATCCTGACCATCAGTGGAATAAGTTGGGTCATCCTGGAAAAAGTAAATAAAAAGAATGAATCCCACCATTCAAAATTGAGAACAGGAATATTATTTGGTTTAGGCGGCGCATTTGGACAGGCGCTGGGATTGATTGCAGCAAAAAAAGGGATGTACGGCGATTTCCCGGCTTTAACAGCAACGTTGATGCGAATATTGGTTGCGTCATCAATTTTTCTTTTTTATGGCACGATAAAAAAATTAATTCATCCTCCTAAAATAACTGACAAACTCAAATCAGCTTTATTGCCAATTTTTGGCGGCTCATTTTTCGGTCCATTTATTGGTATCTGGCTTTCCCTCATTGCAATTAAATATGCGAATATTGGCATTGCTTCAACATTGATGGCATTGCCTCCCATTTTTTTACTTCCTCTAACGCGTCTGATATTTAAAGAAAAGGTTAGCTGGCGGTCATTATTCGGAACTGTTGTTGCCGTTGGCGGCGTGGCAATGATATTTCTTTTTTGATTTCGCATGACTACATCCAAGTTAATTTTTTTCTTGACTTTATTAGATTTTTGTATTATTTTGAACTTAAATTAAAATCATTGCAAAGCGAGATTATTCCAAATATATAATTATTCCACAATAATAATAATTCAATTTATTATTCATTAATCAAAACAAAGGAGAATTAAAAATGGATGTTGTCTTACTGTCAAGGATCCAGTTTGCATTTACAATTGGATTCCACTTTCTTTTCCCACCAATTACTTTAGGACTAACACTTATCATTTTTATTCTTGAAGTGCTCTACAGAAAGAAGCGGGATGAAATGTACAAAAATATGTCCAGTTTATTTGTAAAAATATTAGGGCTTGTTTTTGTGGTTGGGACTGCTACTGGTATTGTGATGGAATTTGCTTTTGGGAATAACTGGTCCCAGTATTCACGATTTGTTGGTGATATTTTTGGGGCTCCGTTGGCAGCAGAGGGAATTTTCGCATTCTTTTTGGAATCAGTTTTTTTAGGCGTGCTTGTTTTCGGTAGAAAAAAAGTATCTGAAAAATTTTATTTGCTATCTGCTTTTCTCGTATTTTTCGGCTCTCATTTGTCAGGTCTCTGGATCATTATTGCCAATTCCTGGATGCAAACACCTGCAGGTTTTGCCATTGAAGGCGGGAGAGCTGTTCTCACTAGTTTTTTTGATGCAGCGTTAAACCACTCAACTTTGATCCGTTTTAGCCATACAATTGTTTCAGGCTGGATAACCGGCGCGTTTATGACTGCAGGAATTAGCGCCTGGTACCTGCTGAAAAAGCGGCATCAGGAATTAGCAAAAATGACTTTGAAATTATCAATGATTTTAATAGTTATTACCTCTTTGTTAGAGTTGGGTTTAGGTCATGCCCATTCAGTCCAGGTAGCTAAAACACAACCAGAAAAAATGGCAGCTTTTGAAGCGCTTTACGATACCCAGCAAGGCGCGCCATTAACTCTCTTCGCGATTCCTGACGCGAAAAATCAAAAAAATCATCTCTACATTGGCATTCCAAAAATGTTGAGTTTTTTAATTTATTTCGATTTTGATGCTGAAGTAAAAGGTCTCAATGATTTTCCTGAAGATGAAAGACCTCCTGTTTTTCTCCCATTTGTTTCATATCACGTCATGATTATTTTAGGATCCCTGTTTATAGCCATAGCATTTTTTGGAACATACCTGCTGGCAAAGAAAAAACTCTGGAATACAAAATGGTATTTAACGGCTCTTGTTTGGGCGATTCCGCTCCCACATATTGCAATTCAATTTGGCTGGATTGCGGCTGAAGTGGGCAGACAACCCTGGGTTGTTTACAGAGTGCTCAGAACTGCTGATGCAGCTTCTGTGGTTGTGCCCGCATGGCAAATATTATTTACCCTGATCATGTTTGCAATTATTTATACGTTATTATTCATTGTTTTTATGAGAATATTATTAAAAATAATCAGAAAAGGACCCGAAGAAATAGCAACTGCATAGCGCGACAAGTTGCAAAAAAAATGAACCACTAATTTCACGAATTTTCACTAATTGATTTTATTGTAATTAGTGAAAATAAAATTCGTGTAATTAGTGTAATTCGTGGTTAAAAATGTTTTAGATTTCTTTGTAAAAAAACAAAGACTTTACTTGTAATAATATAGCGCTTATTTTTTTCTTTTAAAAACAAGCTATTTAAATTGCTAACTAATAATTATCTGGAAAATTAAGTCATACAGGAGGTTTTATAAATGGAAACATTAGCTTTTTTACAAAATACATGGTATATACTCATCGGGGTATTGCTTCTCGGATACGCCATTCTTGATGGATTTGATCTGGGAGTGGGAGCTTTGCTGCCATTCCTGGCAAAAAATAAAGAAGATAAAAGAAAGCTGTTCAATGCTGTGGGCCCATTTTGGGATGGTAACGAAGTGTGGCTGCTCACAGGCGGCGGCGCTTTATTTGCCGCATTCCCACATGCCTATGCAACCGTTTTCAGCGGCTTTTATTTAGCATTGATGCTTGTTCTGTTTTCCCTGATATTTCGCGCTGTCTCCCTGGAATTCTGGAGTTACGAAGAAAAAGGAAAAACATTTTGGGAATGGGCATTCGTTATCGGCAGCTTTTTACCAGCGCTGTTATTTGGTGTTGCATTAGGTAATGTCATTGTCGGCGTGCCTTTAGATGGAAACATGGAATTTACAGGCAATTTCTTTACGCTTCTGCGTCCATTCCCATTAGTTGTGGGATTGTTAGGACTGGCAGCAATTTTAATGCAGGGTGTAACTTATGCTGCCTTAAAGACCACTGGTGAAGTTCAAACAAGAGCCAAACAATTAACAAATACAATTTGGATCGCATTTATTGCGTTGTTTGCACTCTCATTTATCGTTGCGCTTATTTTTATGTCAGGAATACTTACTAATGTACTGGCTTGGATCGCAGCGGTGGTTGTGTTAGTTGGTTGGTATATGGTAAGAGTTGCAGTTAAAAAAGGCAAAGAAGGGCAGGCTTTTTTAATGTCTTCTCTTGCATTTGTTGGATTATGGGGAATTGTTGGCGCAATTCATTTCCCGAACGTAGTAAAAGCAAAAGATGCTGCTTTAAGTATCACCATTTACAATGGATCAAGTTCACAACTATCTTTAACGGTAATGCTGATAATTGCTTTAATCGGTATGCCTGTTGTTATTTTTTATACGGCTTATGTTTATAAAATTTTTAAAGGGAAGGTCGTACTGAACGGAGACGGTTATTGATTCTTAATAAAATTAATTAAATTGTGAATTAATTCCCCAGTGGAAAGTTTAAGTTTTTTTGAACTCTGCTGGGGGATTTTTATTCTAATTCTTTTTTTATTTCATTTTTCCATTTATTGCGCAGTATTTTTGCGGTGAATAAAATTTCTTCAGGAATGTTTGCGGCTAAAGCATTGATCAGTATTACTCCCAAAATGTTAAAGTTACATTTTATAATACATAAAATTTTTTGAAGTGTCCATCAAGAAATATTTTTACATTAAACCAAAAACTATTGGATTTAATTATAGTTAATGTTTATATTATTAGACTATGAAGAATCAAAAGAAAAACACCGATAATATTTGGATTTTTTCTATTGGACTGTTGATAATACTGGTTGCAGTTTTGCACTATTCCACCCCAACACACCTGCATCAACTTCACGAACTTTTTCGGGCATTTTTTTATTTGCCGATAATTTTGGCTGCTTTTCGGTTTCAACTTAAAGGTGGTATAATTTCATCAACGGCAATAATTATTATTTATTTTCCCCATGTTGTTTTCCAATGGGGAGGAGACTTTCTTCATAATTTCAGCCGCTTTTTGGAAATGATTATGTACTTATTCATCGGAACCGTTGCCGGTTATTTAGCCTTGCGGGAAAAAAGAGAACGTGAAAAATACCAGAGAGTGGCAAGCGAATTGCAAGAGTCATATCAACAACTCAAAGCAAAATCAGATAAAATAGTTGAAATTGAAGATCAATTAAGGACATCGGAACGTTTAGCTGTAATGGGGGAATTAGCTGCCAGCTTGGCGCACGAAGTCAGGAATCCCCTTGGCTCTATTTGGGGCGTTGTTGAAATTTTAAAAGAAGATAACAAAAAAACAGGAGAGAATTCGGAATTCCTGGATGTGCTGGTAAAGGAAGTCAAACGATTGAACCAGGTGGTGGAAAATTATTCTAATTTTGCCAGAAAACCTGAACTATATTTTAAATCCTGCAATCTACAGGAAGTTGTGCAATCTGTTGTTTACCTGTTGAACCATAAAGCACAAAAACAAAATGTTCAATTGAATGTCGATTTCCCAAACAAGCCAATATTTGTTACGGCAGATGAAGGACAGATTCAACAAACATTGATCAACTTAATTTTAAATTCAATTTCTGCCATAACCGGTTCGGGTTCGGTAATTGTTAAGGGTGACCACATTGAACTGGGAAAAAAGAAAACAGTCACTTTGTCAGTTATTGATAATGGGCAGGGGATCGCAAAGGATGTGGTAGGAAAAATATTCAATCCATTCTTCACTACCAAAAAAGATGGAACCGGGTTAGGATTAAGTATTGTCAAAAGAATTGTTGAGCAAAATAAATGGAAAATTGAAATAAACAGCACTTCATCGAAAGGTACCGTAGTAACTGTTTATTTTTCATTGGAGAAAAATAATGGACAAAGAATTTAATAAAGTTTTACTGATAGATGATGACGTAAGTTTAAACAAAGTTTTATTTTTTCAAATCAGCCAAATGGGATTTGAAGTTACCACCGCGTTTGATGGCAAAACAGGAACAACCGAATTTAAAAAAAAGGAATTTGATATTATCATCACCGATCTTCAACTGCCTGATTTAAAAGGAATGGAGTTGGTGCGACTTTTTCGAGGGATAAATAAAAGAGTTATTATTATCATAATCACAGCCTTTGGTACCATCGACAATGCGATTGAAGCCGTAAAAATAGGCGCTGATGATTACTTGACCAAACCATTTGGCAAAGAAACGTTACGTTTTGTAATTGAAAAAGCGATTCGGTTGAGACAGTTAGAACAAGAAAATCTACAGCTGCGGGGAGAACTTTTTGACAAATATGATTTCAATAATATTATCTCAAAAAGTTCAGCAATGGAAGATGTGCTAAAATTAACTGGAAGGGTTGCGGAAAGCGATGCCACTGTACTCATTCAGGGCGAGAGCGGTACGGGGAAAGAACTGGTTGCACGAGCTATTCATTACAACAGTCCAAGAAAGGATAAGCCGCTCATCACAGTCAACTGTCCATCCATTCCTGAAAGTTTAATGGAGAGCGAAATTTTTGGTCACGTAAAAGGTGCTTTTACCGGGGCTTTGAAAGATCGCATAGGGAAATTTGCATTAGCAAATAACGGCACGATTTTTCTTGACGAAATTGGAGATTTGAAAGAGGATTTACAGGCAAGGTTGTTGCGTGTGTTGCAGGAAAAAGAGTTTGAAAAAGTTGGGGATTCGAAGCTGATAAAAGTTGATGCCAGGGTTGTAGCAGCGACCAACAAAAATTTGGAAGAACTGGTTCAAGTCGGAAAATTCAGAGAAGATTTATTTTATCGTTTAAATGTGGTTACAATTCTCATTCCTCCATTACGAGAAAGAAAAGATGATATTCCATTTTTAATTGACCACTTTTTAAAGAAGCACAGCAAAAACAATCAATATCAAATTGCCGATGAAGCATTTGATATTATGTTGAATCATGAATGGCCCGGTAATGTGCGGGAATTGGAGAATACAATTGAACGGGCAATTGTGATTTCGCAGGATGAACAAATTACGCCCGAACTCCTGCCATCGGTTCACAAGAAAAATACCATCGAGAAAGCACAACCTGAAGAAAACAACCTCACACTGGATGAAATCGAGCAGAGAGCGATAAATAGTGCTTTGAAAAAAACCGGGGGAAACCAGACAAAAGCAGCGGAACTATTGGGCATTCCCAGGCATGTGTTGATTTACCGGATGAAGAAGTTGGGGGTAATTAGATAATCTTTGTTAAACAAGGTTTTTCGTGTTTTTAAAAAAATGAATTCTGTGTTTCTACGTGATATGAATTTTGTAAAACAAAGTTATTGTTAATGAGAATAAAATATCAAAAACCAAATAAAATTGTTTTGTATTTCCTTCTTGGTATTGTAGTGCCATGCATACTTTTAAGTTATTTTGCGTATAGGGGGGTTCGTAATGAGAGCGCTTTTTTAGAGAGAAAAATAATCAACGAACATCAAAAAACAGCAAATTTGATAACCAATCAAATTGACAATTTCATTACAACAGAAAGAAACATCTTTAAAAATTATGTTCAACAACTCGGGATGGAAAGAAATTCGATAGATACTGATTCCTTAATAAGCTCATTGTCTAAACAAACCTTAATCCACTCAATCTTCTCCATTGATTCTCGTAGTGAATTCACTTTTCATTGTCCAAAACTCCTTTACTTACCGGATAAGGAAAATCAAGATTTTATTAATAGTAAGAATTCATTAATTTCACGACTAATCAATATAGCACATCATCTCGAATATGTTAAAAAAAATTATAAAAAGGCACTGGAAGTATGTCAATCAGCTTTGTCTCAAAATTATAATGCAAATATCAAATCTACCTTATGGAACACCATTGCAAGGTTACAGAGAAAAAATGCTCAACCTGACAAAGCAATATTAAGTTATCACAATCTCATAAAAAAATATGGTAATTTAAATGGTCCGGGTGGTATCTCATTTGGATTAGCTGCACATTTTGAACTTGGTTCTTTATATATAACGGTTAAAGATACACTTAAGGCTGTTGAAATTTATTTAGATGCCTACCATAATATAGTCGAAAGTACATGGAATTTACAAAAATCTCAATTTCAGTTCTTTTTAAAAAGTGTTAGCGATTCGCTAAACAACCTTATAACAGTCATAAAGAAGGATCAGAATATTATAAATTATAAATCTGTTTTCGACAGTTTAAGAAGTCAGTTAAAACTAAAAAGCCAAATGACAGAATATCTACTGCTCTTTCATGAAAATGGGGCAGAAATATTAGCTCAAAAAATTGGGAAAGATAATTTAAACAAAATAAACAAACCTTCCCAATTATTTCTCGAAATTCTGGATAATAAGTATTTAATCAATTTGATAAGTATTGAAGAACCTCATGATATTAAATCGGATGTGATATGGGGGGAATATGGAATACAGACAATTTCAGAGATCAATACTTAAGGTCACTCCTGGAAAATAGTTTAGAACTCACTGATGTTTACTGGCAGGTTTTAGACAACGATGGCAATGTTATTTTACAGCCAAAATCATCAGAGCCCGGGAAAAAAACTGTTACAATAAATTTAGCTAATAATTTTCCCCCATGGTCAATAGAACTCTATCAAAAGGATGCAAAACTTTTTGAGCAAATATTAAATTTAAGAAGAAGCATTTATTTTTACATATTAATTTTGGTGGCAGGAATTCTCGGATGTGGTTTGGTATTGACCTCATACAGTATTAACCGTGAGATTGAATTAGCACAATTAAAGTCAGATTTTGTTTCTACGATTTCACACGATTTGCGAAGCCCACTAACGTCCATTCGGCAAATGGCAGAAATGCTTAAAACCGGTCGTGTGCCAACCAATAAGAGACGTCAAAAGTACTATGAGGTGATTGTTGACCAAAGTGAAAAATTGTCTCTGTTAATTAATAATATTTTAGATTCATCAAAAATGGAAGAGAAAAAAAGAGGATTTGATTTTGAAGTGGTAAATTTTAGAAAATTGTTATTTGATATTTTATCAATAATTAAACAGCGTGTGCAGCATGAAGGTTATACACTTAAAACTGAAATTGACAAAAGTTTGCCGGAGATAGAAGTAGATCGTTCTGCTGTGTCCCAGGTCATAGCTAATCTTGTGGATAACGCGATAAAGTTTTCCAATGAAAACAAAAAAATCAATGTTCGTTCTTTTGCTGAAAGTGATTATGTAGTAGTTGAAATTCAGGATTTTGGAATTGGAATTAAAAAGGATGATATAAATAAAATTTTTAATCGCTTTTACAGGAGTGGTGATGAGTCCGTACGGAGCAGGATTAAAGGAAGTGGACTTGGTTTAACACTTGTAAAACAAATTATTGATGCCCACCGGGGGCAGGTGTTTGTGGAGAGTGCTGTGGGAAGAGGAAGTACTTTTAAAATTAAAATACCTATTTGATATACGATTTACGATTTTAGATTTTCGATAGCGACAGGGGATTTAATAGAGCTATTCTTAAATTAGGCTATAAAAATGTGTGGGGTAGGTGCGTCGTCCTAAAAAAAGTTGACAAAGTTAGTAGTAGTAGTCTTTAAATATAATAGTTGTAAAATTTGAATTTAGCTCAAGTCGTACAATTAATT
>JADHVV010000227.1 GCA_016783825.1 Candidatus Zhuqueibacterota bacterium
TTTTTACAAACTAAACCGCAATCCCATCCGCACATAGCGCGGGGCTCCTGAATAACTGTGTTGTGAAAAATCTCCATATTTTAGATATTCCTCATTATCCGGTCTCGGTGTGTGCAGACCCCAGCGAATATAATCATCGCTATTCGAACCGATTAATTTCTGGTTGAACAGGTTTCGGATATCAACAAAAAACGTGGGTTTGACACCATAAAAGCTGCCAAATGTTTTATCAAATGATAAATCTATGCGATAATAAAGTGGAGAGTGCCGCCATTCCGCCTGTTTCCCCGGAGGTGAATAAAGAAAAGGTCCGCCGGTTGACATCCGGTAAATGAGGTTTAAATTAATCTCTCCCAGCATTCCAAAGGGCCCAAAGTTTTTCGGCGTAGTAATGTATAATTGAGCCTTGCCGGTTGAGCGAATATCCATACCGGGTTTTGGTTCTTCCGGCGCTGAACCATAAAAATCAGCACCCCAAATATGCGTGGTATCGACCTGTTCCCATATTAATCCTTGTTCTTCCCAGAATTCTAAAAAATCATTGGCATCGCGTCCCAAACCAGGAAGTAAAAAACCAATTAATGATGACGGATATTCTTTGCCGGTTGAATCTACTTTGTACCTGGTCCAATAATTACCCCCGGCTACAAACGAAGAATCAAAAGCAAAATATTGAGATCCCAGCCCGGCTTGACCTTCCATTGCCCATTGTAAATTATAAGCCAATTCAAATGCAAAGTGGTTGCTAAACCGTTTCCGGAAACTGAACTCAAATCCCAAAATGTCCTCATGCTTTCCATTGGTTGCTTGCTGGGTGAATTCGGGTTCACTAAACTTATCCTTTGTGGCAGAGTCCCACCAATGAATATGCACGTCCCCGGGACTGGTAACCTGGTTGCTGGCGCTTTTATAATATGTTGTGCCGCTGATTATAAAATCTTTATAAAAATTCCAGTCAGCGCCGAGTTCAAAATTTATCGTCTTTTCATAACCAAGATCAGGGTTGCCAAAAAACACCGCTTCTACAAGTTGATTGTACTGCTCATTCGGACCAATAACACCATCACCATTTAAATCGACATCAAACGTTCCTTCTCTGTTCCTCCACTTTTCACCGTACATGGTGTAAAAACTGGGCAACTGGTAAATATGTCCATAGAAGAAATGCAGAGATGCGCGCTCCGAAATCGGATGAGCCACACCAAATCGTGGCGCCCAGACGGTTTTCGTTTCAGCTTTTCTTAATAAACCTCTATCGCGCATTTCATCGTAATCAAACCGTGTGAACGTATTATACATATATTTTGATGCTGCTATGGCAACGGTAACCGGTATTTCATATTCGGGTTCAAACCGATCCACACGAACACCTGCATTTATCACCAAGCCCTCGAATTCCATTTTATCCTGAATATAAAAAGCCCACTGCCTGGGATTGAGAGGCTTTTTTAACTGGTGGTTTTTACCCAGGTATAAAAGACTGCGTTGATCAGGAAATTCATAAATTGAGTTGGACCAGGTTTGGAATTGCGTAAAATCAACACCGGTTTTAATAAAATGATTAAATGGTGTTTGATAAGACAGATCAAATTTCATGGTCAGTCGATTTCGCTCGCTTTGACCATAGCTGACTGCATCCCGTCCCAGGTGGAACCATCCGTCATTATCCAATCTCGATAATGTGGTTGAATCAGGAATGTCTTTTGCCACTTGTAAAGCGCCGGTCCAGGCAACATGAAAATCATAAAACAACCGGGGTGTTATTAGATGTGTGAGCGCCACATAAGTTGTGTAATCCTGGTAAAACGATTTTCCTGCTGAAGAAGTATGCATTGGTAAAAATATATTACGCCCCTGGTCTCCAAGACCTCTAATGCCTCCCTGGCCGGGTCCTCCATTCCAACTTTCTTGCGCGTTATAAACGCCGCCAACTTTTAGCTTCAGAGCAGGAGAAATGCGGTAAGTTAATTTCAAGCTTGACTGCGGAACATTAAATGGTTTGTTACCATAGAACTCTGCCCCGATACCACCACCTGCGCTTTTATTCCACTCTGTACTGGCAAAAAAAGACAAACTTGGGATGAAAGTTGGCCCCGATACATTGACCTGTAAATATTGTGAAAATTTATCCGTGTAATCGGTACGCTGGTGGATTTTTTCCCCGGTGAGTGAATCCACTTCATTCACCCAGGTCGGATCATCCCAGTGCATGTGACCACGGTGGAGCGGGCTGTCGTAATAATTAATACCCCAGTGACGTTTACCCGGCGGCGTAAGACCATATTCAATCCAAAATTTCAACCTGTCGCCGCCCTCTTTGGTAACGATGTTAATAATTCCCCCCTGTGCATTCCCGTATTCAGCGCTTAAACCGCCGGTTAACACGCTCATGGATTCAACCGAATATTTCTGAATTCCCACAAAGTTATGAAAACTCAAACCATCGGTTGAATAGGAACGGACACCATCGACATAAAATACCACATCTGCTGCCAGGTTTGTCATATCACCGCCCCTGATGCTGCCGTGTCCGAAAATATCCAATCCCGGTTGCAATGACAGGAGTTCACCAACCGAAGCAACACTCACAAGCTTTTCAATATCTTTGGCTTCAACGTGGTATTCGCTGTAAGTCCGGTCTTTTTCAATCAGGGGGCGTTCAGCAGTTACCACAACCTCTTCACCTTCAATCGCTGCTTCTTTCAGCACAAAATTTATTATTGTAGTTCGATCGGCATTTACCTGCACATTAGTGTGGGTTACCTTATTGTAACCCATCATGGAAGCTGAAATCGAGTACCTGCCAGGCGCCAGCGATAGAATGGTGTAACTTCCATTCGTTGATGCAGCGGCGCCGCGTTTCGTTCCGATAACAACTATGTTTGCGCCGGGCAAAGGATTACCTGCAGAGTCTTTCACTTTACCCTGCACTTTTCCGGTTATTCCCGCAGACGAAACAGACGGTATTAAAAATAGTAGGAGAGAAAAACATAAAATTATTTTTTTATTGAACATGATTAGACTCTCTTTTTAATAAGTTTGAATTAAAGAAGGTCAAGGTCGATACCCTTCGAGCACAGGGATCAAGGTCGAGAAAAATTTTTTAAATATTTCTTGACCTTGAGCTTGATCTCGACCTTTGTTTAAGTCGAGAATTTTTCATCCAATATACAAGAAAATATTTTACAGAAACTAAAGAGCATAATGAACCCCTAATCCAAAATCAAGCAGTTGCAAAGGCAAAACTTCCTTTAGTCCCCAATCTTCAAATGAACGGATGGTTCCTAAAATCATGTGATAACGCAGGAAAAAATTCAGGCTTAATTTATTCACCAATTTCAAATCAAATCCAGCGCCAAAATTAGCGCCAATCGATACCTGGTTATCCGATACAGACGGCAGCAACAGAGTTTGATCCAATGGTTTTACTCCCTGTCCCGGGTAGATAAGTCCGCTCACCTTATTATTAAAAGCATAAAAACCAGAGCCCACAGATAGAAACGGAGAAATGGTTTTACCAAATATTAATTTTTCTTTTTTGATAAAATAGAAACTAACCAAAAAGCGGTGAAAGTTCATGTAAGCTTCAGCCTGGGGGGACAGGTAATTTGTCTTGTCCACAGGCCAAAAGAAAGTTTTCTCCTCAATGCTGCCATTGAGATAGCGGGCATAACCGTACTCAATTTCAATATTTAATTTAGAAGATAACAGGAAAAGGTTGGTCGCACCGAAATTTGGCGTTAAGCCATACCAGTCACCCAGGTTGCCAAGTGGTAAAATTGCCTGGGTCGTAATACCTATTTTGTTTCGCGGTGACAAATCCTGTGCAGGAGATATTGAGTAAAAAAGAAGAATACAGAGAAAGAGGAAAGTAAGATTAAATAGCGGTCTCTTGAGCTTTTTAAACATGTCTTTTCCTTTTTTAGATTATTAGTAACTATTCAGCTACTTGTTAAATGAATGTCATTCTGAACGAGGAAAGGGGATGGTGATGTTGGGAAGTGAAGAATCTCGTATTATTTTAAAATAAGTGTGGACATTGGGGAGATTCTTCGGTCGCAAGCTCCCTCAGAATGACATTTGTAACCACACTGAATAGTTACGATTATTATTCTAATATTTAATAAATAATAAATATTTTTAAAAGTCAAGATGTTTTTTTAAACATCTTACTGAAAACCAGAAATATAAAACCAAAACAAATATATCCCATTCCAATCACAACAATCACAAATTTCGGCAGCGCACACCAATAAGCAACAACAGGCAATATTTCATTTTGCGATCCAAGCAGGATGCGGATCAACGCGTAATTTTCTATTGCATCCAAAATCGCTGCGCCAAACTGTGCCCATGCAAGCAGCGCTCCGAACTTAAAAAGAAACTGCCCCGGTTGTGACAGTCGACGGGTAACAATTATACAACCCAGGGCAATAAACAACGAGTAAGAAACCAAAAAAAGGAAATCAAATCCGAGACTTAAGCCGGCATAAATTTGCCCAACGGCGCCCCATGAACGGATCATTTCCTGCGCAACCGATAATTCTCCGGCAAGCTCATAAGATATAATACCATTCGGAGCAACAGTTGTTTTCAAAGGTGCATCAATTAGGTTCAAACACATCAGCAAAACGAATGTCAGCACAAAAAGCAAAATGAATGCCCGGATAAAAAGGGACTCGGGCAGCCAATTAAAAGGATGTTGAATTTTCATGGTTAATTTTACCTTTGTTATAAACCAGCGCGACAAGTTGCAAAAAAAAATGAACCACTAATTTCACTAATTCTCACTAATTCTCCTTCGGCGAATCAATCAATAATAAAAATCTGCCGAAGATTGATTTTATTTTAATTAGTGAAAATAAAATTCGTGTAATTCGTGGTTAAAAATGTTTTAGATTTCTTTGTAAAAAAACAAAGACTTTATTTGTAATACTATAGCAAGGTCAAGGTCGAGATCAAGGTTAAGAAAAACTAATTTTGATTTTTTTCTTGATCTTGACCTTAGTCTCGACCTTGATCTTTAATTTTACTGCTGTTATCAAAGTCGAGATTTTTTTTGGTTCTGGATGAATTTCTATAAACCTAAACCTATTCTGTCTTTTTACCAAAAGCCCCCAACCCAAAACCAACCACTAACAATGTAATCGTACCAATAACACCAATCATCCGTGTATTCCAATCACATTCGAGCCATTTCCAGGCTTCTGGTAAATTACGGGCTGCTGTTGCCCAGATAATGCTAATGACACTGGCAATAACCGCAGTAATGGCATGCCACCGTTTTGCCCTTTTTAACATGATCCCCAATAGAAACAGACCAATAACACCGCCGCCTGCAATACCGCCAAGCTGCCAGCCGGTTTCCAATGCTGTCTGTATCTGTGTCATTGCCAAACCAGTTAGTGTTCCAAAAAATCCCCAAACAATAGTGTACAAGCGCAGCATTTTTATGTCTTGTTTCTCATCGCTATCTTTACGAAAATATTTTTTATAAAAATCAAGCAATGTTAAAGTTGAAACACAATTAAGTGATGAATCGATGCTGCTCATAGCCGCTGCTACGATGGCTGCGATCAATATTCCGCGCAAACCAACGGGAAGTTGTGTTACTATAAAATGAGGAAATATTTTATCCCCCATTAACTCGCCCTGCAATAATTCAGGCAACAAGTCGGGTTGAATTGTATAATATGCAAAAAGAGCCGTACCTATAAAAAGGAACAGTGCAGAAATTGGAATATAAGCTATAGCAGCTATCCACAAAGATTTAACAGCATCCTTTAATGTATGCGTTGTTTGATAGCGTTGGACATAATTTTGATCGACGCCAAAATTTCTCAAATTCTCCATAATACCAAATAACACAACAACCCAGGCTGTGGGAGCGATCAGATCGAACCTCCAGCTCCCCATATAAAATTTGTTATTTTCAGCGGCAATGGCAAATAGTTGTCCAGGACCTTCTGGCATACCGGTCAGTAAAATTATTGTTGAAATGATAGCACCGACAAAAAGAATAATGACCTGAATAACGTCAGTCCAGATAACTGCTTCAATTCCACCGATCACAGTGTAAAGTGTTACCCCTATTCCAGTGACTATGATAATCGAATAATAAGACCACCCGGTTAAGCTGTGGATGACCAAAGACACTAAAAACAGAATCATTCCGATACGGGTCAGTGATCCAAACATAAAGCTGATACTGCCATAAATGCGCGCCCAGCCTCCGAAACGTTGTTCTAAATATTCGTAAGCTGACACTTTGACTTTGGTACGATAAAGCGGCACAAAATATATTGTTGCAATCAGCGCTGCAATGGGGAGCGTAAAAGAAAACATCATGGCATCCCAGTTGGAATTGTATGCCTGTCCCGGGTAGGCAAGAAATGTGATACTGCTGACAAATGTTCCCAGCATAGACAAACCAACCGCCCAACTGGGTATTTTTCCAGAAGCGATCATAAATCCCATTGGCGTATCGC
>JADHVV010000052.1 GCA_016783825.1 Candidatus Zhuqueibacterota bacterium
CAGATCAATTAACTTTCATACCGAAAAGGCTGAGGCGAAGGCAAAGGCGAAGCAAGGTATAAGATTCAAGGATTAAGGATATTCTTTTTTTTCCTTCGCCTTCGCCTCAGCCTTCGCCTGCACTTTAGTGCGTTATGATAACAAAATAAAAGTTAACCAAAAGGAAAAATATGAAACTACCAAAACTATCAATCCAAAACTACCAATTCACTTTAATCGTAATACTGATATTGGTACTATCCGGAATTGTATCGTTCATTACAATGCCCAGGTCAGAAGATCCGCAGGTATCCGGGCCCGGTACCAGTGTGTTTGTAATATACCCGGGAGCGAATCCGGTTGATGTTGAGCGATTAATTACCGATCCCATTGAAGAAGTGGTGAATGAACTGGACGATATCAAAGAAATCAAGTCATTTATGAAAGATGGCTTATCTGTCACACACATCGAGTTTTTAGCCGAAGTTGATATGGATAAAAAATATTCCGACGTGGTGCAAAAAGTGAATAGTATCAGGAATGAATTACCCGAAAATATTATGAACCTGATTTTTCATAAATGGGAAATTTCAGATGTGAATATTTTGCAATTAGCGTTAGTATCCCCATCTGCCAGTTATAAAGCGCTGGAAGATGAAGCGGAAAGGCTGAAGAAAAAATTGGAAAAAGTCAGCGGAGTGCGACGGGTGAAAACGTGGGCATTTCCCGAACAGGAAATTAGAGTGGCGCTAAATTTGGAAAAAATGGCACAAACCAATATTTCTTTTAACCTGGTTTTGGGATCGATTCAGAGCGCCAACATGAATATTCCAGGGGGAAGCATTGATATTGGAATGAAGAAATTTAATATCCAGACCAGCGGTAATTATACTTCAATTAAAGATATTAAAAACACAATTATCCATTCTGATGGTACAAAAATAGTATATTTGAAAGATGTTGCAGATGTTTTTTTTGATTATGAAGACAATAATTACTTTGCCAGGTTCAAAAAGCAGCGCGCTATTTATGTCACTGTCAATCAAAAAGAGCGCACCAACATTTTCAACATCATGGATATTTTGGAAAAAAAAATTAATGAATTTAAAAATGAATTGCCCCAATCGATTACGCTGCATACAGCTTTTGATCAGTCAGAGAGCGTTGCCAGGAGGATGAACAACTTTTTTCTCAACTTATTTGAAGGCGTGATTTTGGTGGGGATTGTCATATTATTATTTTTAAGTTTTCGTGCATCGATGATCATTATGCTGGCAATTCCTGTATCTATTTTTATTGGCATTGGTTTTGTTGATATGAGCGGCTACGGTTTACAGCAAATGTCTATTGCCGGGCTGGTTATTGTTCTTGGAATTTTGGTTGACAATGCAATTGTTGTTACGGAAAACGTGTCCCGGTTTCTAAAAATGGATTATAGTTTTTTCGATGCCGCGGTTGAAGGAACGAACCAGATCGGGTGGGCAATAGTCAGCGCAACGGCTACTACGGTATTGGCATTTGTTCCACTTATGATGATGGGAGAAGTTACCGGGGATTTTATTCGCAGCATGCCGGTTACTGTTGTTTACACACTAACTGCATCTTTATTGGTTGCACTGACTTTGACGCCGTTTCTTTCCAGCAAATTGTTAAAAATCGAAAAAGTAAAAAAAGAGAGCAAAATTCAAAAATTAGTAAATTACTTTATCGAAGTGCCCTATCGGAAAACTTTAAAATATGCGCTTTCGCACGGCAAGATGATTCTTATTATTTCGCTGATAATTTTTCTGATCAGCCTGGCTTTGTTTCCTATCATTGGCGTTAGTTTCTTTCCCAAGGCTGAAAAACCACAGTTCATCATAAATATTGATACACCAAATGGTTCAAGCCTGGAACGGACTGACCAGGCAACAAAATTCGTGGAATCACTACTTTCTTCAAGAAAAGAGATAGATCGGTTCGCTGCCAACATCGGACGTGGCAATCCCCGGGTTTATTATAACGTGCTGGAAAAGCAACAGCAAAGTAATTATGCACAAATTTTTGTTCAATTGAAAGAGATGAATTTAGAAAAAATGGGGGCATTGATTTCTGACCTGCGTCAGAAATTCTCAAAATATCCCGGTGCAATAATAACAATAAAAGAACTGGAACAGGGGCCGCCTGTTGAAGCTCCCATTGCCATAAAAGTATTGGGCGAGAATTTAGACATTTTGAAAGAAATTGCCATTGATGTTGAAAAGATGTTCGTTGCAACAGACGGCACAATTAACATTGAAAATCCATTAAGGACTACCAAAACAGACCTGGTGGTGAATATTAACCGGGCAAAAGCCGGTATGTCAGGCGTACCGCTGGTTGAGATCGATAAAACTGTCAGAGCCTGTATTGCTGGCATGACGGTTTCAAAATATACAGATGAAATAGGAAATGAATTCAATATTGTTGTCCGGCTGCCTTATGAGGAAAAATCATCCCTAACTGATTTTGATAAAATTTATGTGACGTCAGTCATCGGCGCGCAAATTCCGTTGAAGCAATTGGCTTCCATAGAATTCAAAGCCAGCCCCCAGGAAATATCCCATTACAACCTGAACCGAAGCGTAACACTGACAGCAGATGTGTTGCCCGGGTATTCGGTTGATTTAGTCACCAAAAAGATCATCAAAAAATTGGATAATTTCAATTGGCAAAAAGGATACCGCTACTATGTCGGCGGTGAATTAGAAAAAAGGGATGAATCATTCGGTGGGATGTTCAAAGCCATCATCATTGCGGTGATCGGAATATTTGGCGTACTGGTTTTGCAGTTCAAATCATTTTCCCAGCCGCTCATTGTTTTTTCAGCCATTCCGTTGGCAATCATTGGATCCATCTGGGCATTATTAATTACCGGATTCAGTTTTTCATTCACTGCATTTATTGGATTGACCAGCCTGGTGGGAATTGTGGTCAATAATTCAATTATTTTAGTTGACTACACTAATAAATTGCGCGAAGAAGGAAAAGATTTAATCGAAGCCTTAAAAGAAGCCGGCGAAACCAGGTTCAGACCAATCATTTTCACAACAGGAACAACCATCGGCGGTTTGCTGCCACTGACTCTTCAGGGAGGAACTTTGTGGGCGCCAATGGGGTGGACTATTATTGGCGGATTGCTGGTTTCTACTTTTTTGACTTTAGTTGTGGTGCCGGTTTTGTATCGGGTTTATAGTCGGGCTTTGTAATTGGTGAGTGGTAGAGTGGTGAGTGGTTTCGGGGTTTAAAATAGACAACTCGTTAGAAAGGAGCATCGCGCGATCAGCTGCAAGTGGTAGTAGCAGAGGCAGTAATGATTGCCCATCCAATATTTTACTGCTACTGCCACTGCTACTTTTTGAATAATAAGAATAATTAAGTTTTGTAAAAAAAGCAAAAATTAAATAAACGCCATGCGCCTTGCTCTCTGCGCCATGCGAAAAAATCAACTTAAACAAGGAGTAAAAAACATGAAAACCTTAATCACTATGCTTTTAGTAGTACTGATTTTCACCATCCCCGCTTTTGCCCAAAAAGGCGAAATCCGCGGCAAAGTTTTGGATCAGGAAAATTTGCAGCCATTGATTGGTGTAAATATTCTAATTAAAGGTAGCACACTTGGGGCAGCAACAGATGTAAACGGACAATACGTCATTAGAAAAGTTCCGGTGGGAATCTATCAGCTCATTTTTACTTATATGGGCTATGAAAAGAAAATTGTGCCGGATGTGGTCATTACAAACAGCCGTATCAGTTATGTTAATACCGGACTTTCCTGGCAGGTAGTGGAAGGCGAAGAAGTCGTTGTAACGGCTGGATATTACAGTAAGCCCGAAGATGCGCCGGTCAGCGTACAATCATTGAGTTACGAAGAGATCAGGCGTGCGCCGGGCGCGCGGGAAGATGTCAGCCGTATGCTGCAAAATTTGCCCGGTGTTAATATCACCAGTGACGACCGCAATGACCTTGTTGTCCGCGGTGGCAGCCCGTCCGAAGTGCTGTTTACCATTGACAATTTTGATATTCCCAATCCGAATCATTTTGGCACACAGGGTGCAACCGGCGGACCGATCAGCATGGTCAATTCCGAATTTATTGATAATGTCAAATTTATGGCTGGCGGATTCACCGCACCTTACGGACACAAAGTCTCCGGCGCAATGGACATTCAATACCGGGAAGGTAACCGGCAAAATTTTGAAGGCAAAATTGATTTAAATGTTGCGGGAGCCGGTGGTTATGTTGAAGGTCCCATCCAAAACGGACGCGGTTCTTATTTGTTCGGACTGCATCGCAGTTATCTGGATATCATGGAATCAATGATGAATTACGGCGGTCTGCCAATTTATTCCAATATGCAGGGCAAAATAGTTTATGATCTGAACAAAAACAATCAATTGTCCATGCTGCTCATAGGCGGTGATGACCGGATAACTATCGAGGATGAAACGGATGTGGAAGATTTACGTCCGGGTGTGGTGGACACAGTCGACTATTTTAGCGTGGTTAACAAATTGCGCCAATTAACCGCTGGTGTCAGTCTGCGCACATTCTGGAGAGATAACCTCTATTCAATTTTCAGCGCTTCGAATTCTTACAATCATTATTACATCGACAACAACCTCTTGAGCAAATCCGGCTTCAGAACTTCCGGGGATGAATTGAATGATGAAACAACTGTTCTAAATGCGGATATGTACGATAACACTTCAGTGGAGCAACAAACAACATTTAAAAGCGATTGGACCTGGGCGCTGCCCAATCATGACGGATTGAGTTTTGGTGTTTACATGAAGCTCTTTCAATTTGATCACGATATTACGTTTACACCACCGTACCCGAATCAACAGGATCAATACGGTCAAATTCCGACAATTTCCATTGTCAGCGTAAATCAAAAAATGACGCCCAAAGTTGGCAGCTATGTCAACTATAAAAAAATGATCGGTAAAAAACTCATTGCCAACCTGGGCGGTCGTTATGATTATTTTGATTTGATAAAAACAGGTAATTTCAGCCCGCGGTTGGGATTGCATTGGGATGTCTCTCACCGGTTGGCATTTAATGGAGGAATTGGCAGGTATTTTCAAAATCCCGAATTGGTTTATATCACCGGTTTTTCCACAAACAAAAATGTGTTAAAGGACATTCGGGCTGACCACTACATCGCCGGGTTAGAATACCTAATTACTGCTGACACACGGTTTACAATGGAAGTTTATCACAAAAAATATTTTGATTACCCGGTACTTGCAGACAGCGGCTATGAAATGATTTCCATGGCAAATATGGGATCCCAGTACGGCAGTGTGGGATCAAGAAAATTATTGAGTGAGGGTCAGGGCGAAGTCAGTGGTTTCGAACTCATGATCCAAAAGAAATTAGCCGAGCAATTGTATGGTTTGATGAGCTATTCCTATTCAACGATTAAACACAAAGCATTGGACGGAATATTTCGCAACGGCGAGTTCGACAATCAACATGTTTTCAACCTGGTGTTGGGCTATCGTTTGAGTAAAAGCTGGGAGTTCAGCTTGAAGTGGCGTTATGCCGGCGGCACACCATACACGCCGTATGATGAACAGGCTTCACAAGTTTCGGGTGATGGAATTTTGGATTTAACCCGCATTAATGACCTTCGTTACGATCCGTATCACCGGTTGGACTTGCGGTTTGATTATCGTAAATTTTTCAACAAGCTAACCCTGGTTACCTATTTCTCAATTGAAAATGTTTACAACCGGGAGAATCAACGTAATGCCTACTGGAATAATGGGCAAAGAATAACTGATTTCTATTACCAGACCGGTATTTTCCCAGTTGGAGGATTTAGTTTGGAGTTTTAGTTTGTTTCACCGCGAAGCAGCGAAGGGCGCAAAGAATCTACAAGACAGGAAAAATTAAGAACTATGTTTTCTAAAATATTTTTTCTATGGTAAATTTTTATCTGCTAATTCCTAAATTATTTTAATTTTGCGGCTCGTCGTCTTTGCGGTGGCGTGGATAAATAATTCAATTTTTTTGTAAAAAAATCTTGACTTTTGCTAATAATTTCATATATTAAATGAATAAGAATTTAATAACAGTTTTTATTATATTTTATAAATATTTCATTACTAATCTACTAATTCATTAAAATAAAACTTGCTACCGGACACTTTTTGCAAAATGGCATTTTTGGGGGAATTGTCATGCCCGAATGCCTGTACAGCTACATTACAATATAAGGAAATACAGACTGTGCTTCTATCGGGCATCCATTTGATTAATATTGAGGAGATTCCCGCTAAAAACATGCGGGAATGACAGCTCTTCTCAACATAATATAAAAAGTGTCCGGTAGTGAAAAATAAAAAAGGAAATTATTATGAAATCGAATAAAAAACTAATTAAGGTTATTTGTTGTTCTCTTTTATTTGCCTTCTTACCCCTCTTTTTTGGAATTTTCTTTTTAAATTCTCCCGCTCACGCGATTACGGAAGCTGCTGTTATGTTTCTTTTATTTGAGCCAGGCGCTCGTGCAAATGGAATGGGCGGTTCGTTTACTGGAATTGCTGACGACGCAACTGCTATCTTTTACAATCCTGCCGGGCTTACCCAGATGAAACTTGTCAGCGCTGAGTACAATCGAATGCAATGGTTACCTTCATTAACAGGTGATATGACTCAAAAATATGCAGCTGCTACATTCACCCACCCATCTGCTGGGAGCTTCGGTATTGGTTTCAAAATTTTTGATCTCGGAGAGTTGCAGGGCATGGATGAATTCGGAAATGAAACTATGAAATTTAGAAGTTACGAATATGCGTTATCATTTACCTATTTAAATGATACATTAGTACAGGATTAAAAATGAAAGACGAAAATAAAACCAAAGCTCAATTAATATCTGAATTAAAGGATCTTCGACAAAACATTGTTGAATATAAAAAATCAGGAATCTCAAGAATTTCTGAAATAATAGAATCAATTCCACATGATCAGGGACATCACCGAATATAAGCAGGCACAGGAAAAAATAAAAATAGCGCTCAAAGAAAAAGATATCCTTTTAAAGGAGATTCAAGACCGCACTAAATTTTAATTTCTCAACCTGGACAAGCCAGAACCAAAAAGGTAACTGGGTAATTAGTTCACTGGGTAATTGGGAATTTCTCATACTGACAATTTTTTTATAACCGAATTACCTTATTACCAAATTACCTGTCAAGAGTTCTTTTTGAATTCAAAATTTTTTTAAACATTCTCCTTCGGCGAATCAATGCTCCAACAAATACGGCGCATCTTCGATCTATAATAAAAATCTGCCGAAGATTGTGCAAGAATTTCATTTTCTTGAAACAACAATTTTCATCTCCGCCCTCCAAGACTCCAAAAAGGAACACCAATTTCATCGCGGAGCGCTATTGTTTTGTCCCCTTTTTTTACCTCGGCTGCAACAATAGCAGGCTTCCCATCATAACTGATTCTTGAACCGATAATTTCAATTTTATCGTTAACTGCAATTTCAATATCCTGGTTAATTAAACAGTCGTCAAAATACCATTCAGGACCTAAATGTACGGGAATTGTTTCATTATTCGTTTTTACTATCAGGTGGATGCCGCAGTACATTCTTTGATTTGAAGCTATTCTGTCAACGCTGATAATCGTTCCTTTAACACCGATTTTCACAGCTACCCTGCACGACAAAATAATACCCTAAATTGAGCGAATATTTCGGCTATGGTGTCCAAACAATTTGCATAGTTTTGCCGTCAAGCCATGGGACTTGAACAGTATTTGCTCCCTTCATAGTTTTTCCCCTGGCGCCGCACCAGATTTTTTCCATTTCGGATTCATCGCCATAGTGTGGAATTGAGTGGAAATCCAGGTTGATAAACTTGCTGTCATATATATCAGGGTACTTATTCTTAAATAAATGAATGTTTTTTTCTTGAAAATTTAACAACATACTTTCTGATGTAAGACAAGAATAAGTATTCATGTATGTTGGCTTTGGAAGGTCTTAACTTAGACTATCACTGGAAGTTTTCGGTTTATAAGTGACGTAATTTAGAAAATTTTGAAATAGTTTGAGAAGGTATAAAAGGTAATTTGGTAATAAGGTAATTGGGTAATAAAAAAGTTGTTTGTATTTTAAAATCCCAATTACCCGGTTAACTAATTACCCGATTACCTTTTTCAGCTTTCGTTTACGGCAATTTTGATTTTTTAATTTCAAGGAGAACCACAACAGTGCTGTCGGGCAAATAGGATTTTGTTACAAAATTGCCGCCGCTGATTTCTGCTGATATTTTGCCCATATCCGGGAAGGTGGGATCTTGCAGCCATTTTTTAATATAAACCGCCCAGCGAAAGGCATCTGCTTTTGCTGCCTGCTCAGCTAATCTCATTGAGATTGTTTGGGATGAATTTTTATCAAACCGCTTGCCAAATCCTGCGGAAAGGATTGAATCCCAGCTTGTATCATAAGCCGCTTGAACCAGGTTACGCCGTGCATCAATATCTGTTGGATTGTTATGAACCGATTTCACCAGTTCTCCGATGACAGTCAGCATGGAATCATAATTAATCGCTTTTGGTTTGATGGTTTGCACAATGGATTGTCCCGGGGTTTTTTCTTGCGGTGTAAGCTGCCCGGACTTTTGCTGTTCTTTTTTTTCGCAAAAGAAAAGTAGAGAGACTGATAGTAAAAAGAGAACAGTGAAAAGGATGTATTTTAATTTCATGTTATTATCCTCCAAAAAAAAGTCCTTTAAAAATTTTGACGGGATAACAGGCTGTAATGATTTTCAAAGTACTTAAAGTGCACTAAAGTATTAAAACCTAAAGTTTAAAGTGAACTAAAGTACTTAAAGCCTAAAGATGACAAAAGTTACAAAACTAAAGCATTGTTACCTTTAATAAGCTTTAAAAACTTTGGACACTTTAGCTCACTTTAGACACTTTAGCGCACTTTAGATCACTTTAGCGCACTTTAGATCACTTTTATTCAGTCCCCATTTCCCAGGATGATAAATATTCTTTCTGTTCTTCAGTTAATTCATCAATGTTGATATTCATGGCTTTCAGTTTAAAACGGGCAACCCAATCCTCAATTTCTTCAGGTACATTATAAACTTTGGCTTTCAGCACTCCGGCTTGTTTAATGACAAATTCGGTTGCCAATGCCTGGGTTGCAAAGCTCATATCCATCACAGAAGCCGGGTGACCTTCGGCTGCTGCTAAATTGATCAATCTGCCATCAGCAAGCAAGTTGACACGATTGCCGTTTTTCAACACATATTGATCGACAAAATTTCTCACCTGTTCCCGTACTTCAGTAGAAATAGATTTTAATCCGGGAATGTCAAGCTCGACATTAAAGTGCCCGGAATTTGCAACAATGGCGCCGTCTTTCATTTTAGCAAAATGTTCAGCCCGGATAACGTTGATGTCTCCGGTTAGTGTACAGAACAAATCACCGATGGGAGCGGCTTCTTCCATTTTCATAACGCGAAACCCGTCCATTGCTGCCTCCAGGGCTCTGACAGGATCAACCTCAGTTACGATGACATCAGCGCCCATTCCCTTGCAACGAGTGGCAAATCCTCTACCGCACCAGCCGTACCCAGCAGTCACAATTTTTTTGCCAGCCAATAAAATATCAGTCGCACGGATTATACCATCGACTGTGGATTGACCGGTACCGTAGCGATTGTCAAACAGGTTTTTTGTCATGGCATCATTCACAGCAATAACCGGGAATTTCAGAGCGCCATCCCGTTCCATGGCGCGCAGCCGGATAACACCGGTTGTGGTTTCTTCCATACTGCCCAAAATATGTTTTTGGACATCCGGGTAATCAGTATGAATAATGGAGACCAAATCAGCGCCATCATCCATAGTAACAACCGGGTGGTGATTTATCGCTGCCTGAAGATGTTTGTAGTAAGTTTCAGTATCTTCTCCCTTTATTGCAAAAACCGGGATTCCATAATCTTTTACCAGAGATGCTGTAACGTCATCCTGCGTAGAAAGCGGGTTGGAAGCGCAGCAAACCAGGTCAGCGCCACCGGCTTTTAAGGCACGCGCCAGGTTTGCCGTTTCAGCGGTCATGTGCAAACAGGCGGACATTTTTTTTCCGGCTAACGGTTTTTCTTTTTCAAATTTTTCTCTTACCAACTTTAGAACAGGCATGTCATTGTCTGCCCATTCAATCCGTTTTTTCCCCTCAGGGGCAAGGTTAATATCTTTTATATCGTAATTCACAAAACCTCCTAAATTTTCATTCTTAAAAACTGGCTCAGACTAAATTAATGAGTCGTTTACTTTTTAAAATTCCAAGTTCCAAATAACAAATTCCAAATAAGCTCCAATAACCAAATTCCATCCCGCCAAGTCGGGATCAAATTCAGGAATCTCAAATGTTTGGAATTTGGAGCTTGAAATTTTTATTATTCAATCTATCGACTAACCGGCTAACTTATCTACCATATCTGTTTTTTCCCAGGTAAAAGTGGATTCTGTTCTGCCAAAATGACCATAAGCTGCTGTATCGCGATAGATCGGTTTTCGCAAGTCCAAAGTTTCAATGATACCTTTTGGAGTTAAATTGAAATGTTTCCGGATCAATACCACAAGTTCTTCATCCGAGATTTTACCGGTATCATGAGTATCAACAAACACGGAAACAGGTTCTGCCACACCGATTGCGTACGCTAACTGAATTGTGCATTGTTCAGCCAAGCCGGCTGCAACAATATTTTTAGCAACATAACGGGCAGCGTAACAAGCAGAACGGTCAACTTTGGTTGGGTCTTTTCCTGAAAAAGCGCCGCCGCCATGAGAAGCATATCCGCCATAAGTATCCACAATAATTTTCCTGCCGGTTAAGCCAGCATCTCCGTGGGGACCGCCAACGACAAATCTGCCGGTTGGATTTACATGAATGACAATTTCGTGGTCATTAACCATAACCTCCGGCAACACCGGTTTGATCACGTGTTTGATTATGTCCTGTCGCATATCGACCAACTTAACATCGGGGCTGTGCTGCGAGGAGATAACGACTGTGTCCACCCATTTCGGCTTTCCGTCTTCATATTGAATTGTCACCTGGGATTTACCGTCAGGGCGCAAGTAAGGTAAAATATTTTTCTTCCTGACATCAGTCAGTCTTCGGGATAATTTATGTGCTAACATAATCGGTGTTGGCATCAGTTCTTCATTTTCTTTGGTAGCGAAGCCAAACATCATTCCCTGATCTCCGGCGCCGTCTCTATCAACGCCCATTGCAATGTCAGCAGATTGCTGGTCAATTGTTGATAAGACTCCACATGTATCCGCATCAAAACCAAAGTTTGCATCTATATAACCAATATCCCTTACAACATCGCGGACAATAACCGGGATGTCAACATAAGTTTTTGTTGTTATTTCTCCAGCAACTATTACTAATCCCGTAGTAACAAGCGTTTCACAGGCGACTCTTCCAAACGGGTCTTCTTTATAAATTGCATCCAAAACCGCATCAGAAATCTGATCTGCCATTTTATCCGGATGCCCTTCCGTTACAGACTCAGACGTAAATAAAAATGATTTCATTTGTTTTACTCCTATTTTAATTTAACTAATTTGTACTTAATTATTGAATAGCGAAATCCTTTACAAAATAATTATCTTATATACTACAAAAATTCAATAGTGCTGAAAATTTTTATTTATCAGGCAATAATTTTCAGTTGGTCTTTTAATTTTTGTATTTTATCGATTGGTGTCGGATCAACTTTATTTAACATTGCCAAATAAAAACTAACCATATCTCCCAAATATATTAACGAAAACAGCCGCGCCAACTGAGAATTACCTTCCGAATTTACCTCGATTATTGAATTTGTAATTTGTTCAAGAATGTCTTTTGTTATTGCCATTCTGTTCTGATTTCGGCTAAAATCTGACTTGTCTTTTAAATATATTATTTGGAAATTTTTCATCAAATCAGCCGGCTGTTCCCAGCCAACAATTTCATTATGATTTAACTCCGGGAATACATTAAAAAATGCCTGCATTTTAGCATTTTCAGAGATTTGGCATTTCCATCGATTGGCCACAACCGGCAGTAAGTTGTTGGTGCAGTATATTACCGGCAGTTTCCCGTGGATTTCTTTGGCAATATTTGCTGCAAGGTTGTTCTCATTTTTAGGATCATAAAGCGCTGCTTTTGATTGTAATAAAGTCAGCGTTTCTCTAAAATCCGCGCGATCCAGTGTTGCATAGCCTAATTTTATCAATGCTATCAAAACAGGTATTGAAAGATACCCCAGTGCAGCGCGAGGCTGCATTTTACCGGAAATATGAATAACCGGGACATTGTCTTGTTTTGCTTTTTGTTCAAGCTCTCCGCCGCCGGTGATGCAGAGAATTTGAGCATTTCTGCCCCTGGCATCTTCATAACTGCTTAATGATTCTTCGGTATTGCCGGAAAAACTGGAAACGATTACCAATGAATTCTGATCCACAAAAGCAGGCAAAAAATAATTTCGGCTCACAAAAGTTGGAATAGCCATGTTATTGTTCAAACATGAAAAAATTAAATCACCACCAATTGCCGATCCACCCATTCCAGCGTAAACAACCTGTTTTATCTTTTTAGGGTCAACTTTAAAATCAAAGGAATAGCCAATTTCAACTGCTTGTTTAAATTGTTCCGGAAAAGTTAAAAGTAATTCTAACATATTACTTTTATCATACCTTTTGATGTGCTCTTTAAAATCCATTCCGTTACTCTAACTTATTTTAGTTAATCTTTAGTTTGTAGCGCGTGGTCATTACATTTCGAATATATCTTTCTATCTGCATCGAAGTTTTCATTTGCAGCGCTTTTTCAGCTATTTTCCGGGAATCGGAAAAAGTTACCATACGGATTATTTTTTTTACTTCGAGCAACATAGCCGGACTCACACTTAATTCATCGAGTCCCAAACCAAGTAATATGAGGGTTGCTAAAGGATCTCCTGCCATTTCTCCGCACATTCCAACCCAGACTCCTTTGCGGTGCCCGGCGTCCACAACATTTTTAACGAGTCTCAAAACTGCTGGTGGCAGCCTGTCGTAAAGGTGGGCAACGCGAAGATTTGTACGATCAACAGCAGCGGTATATTGAATTAAATCGTTGGTTCCGATGCTTAAAAAGTCAACTTCTTCAGCAATGGCATCAGCCATTATAGCTGCTGATGGAATTTCAATCATGGCGCCAATCTCAATTTTGTCATCAAAAGGAATGTTCTGGGAAGTGAGATCACCTTTGACCTGGTCGATAATGGCTTTTGCTTTATAAATTTCATCTAAAGAGGAAATCATGGGAAGCAATAATTTTACATTCCCTTTAATACTTGCCCGCAAAATTGCCCGCAACTGGGATTTAAATAATTTGGGATTCTCTAAACATATGCGAATAGCTCGCCATCCCAGCATTGGATTATCTTCATGCGGCATGGGCAAACAGCGCGCCGTTTTATCGCCTCCAATATCCAACGTTCTAATTATAACCGGATGCGGATAAAGCTTTTCTGCAGTTTTTAAATACTCTGCGAATTCTTGTTCTTCAGTGGGCAATTTATCACTTTTCAGGTATAAATATTCAGTACGAAATAGTCCCACGCCCCGGGCGCCATAATTAATGATTGAATTTATTTCATCTAAAAAATCCAAATTTGCGGATAGCTCAACATCCTTTCCGTCTAAAGTACGGCAGGGGAGGTTTCTGAATTTAGAAAGGTCCTTTGTTAATTCATCATATTCAGCTCTTAATTTGAGAAATTTATTTAATACGGAAGAAGTGGGATTTACAATTACGGCGCCACTTATACCATCAATAATAACCGTATCACCGGTGCGGACTGAATTTGTAATATTTTCCAGACCAACCACAGAAGGTATTCCCATGGAACGCGCCATTATGGCTGCATGTGATGTCTTGCCACCTTTATCAGTTAAAAATGCGATGATCTTTTGCCTGTCCAATAAAACCGTATCTGACGGCGTGAGGTCGTAGGCGATAATTACTGCTTTCTGCGTCAAATTATTTAAAAGGCGCGTTTCCCCGCCTTGAATATTTTTAATTAATCTTCTTTTAACATCTTTTATGTCAGCTACCCGGCCTCTAAAATATTCATCATCAAGCGTTTGCAAAGAATCTTGAAATCCTTGCATCACCTGGTTGTAGATAAAATCGGCATTTTTCTTTTGCTCTTTTATTTGCTCTATCGTTTCTTCAATTACAACGTGGTCTTCCAAAATTGACTGATGCGCATCAAAAATGTCTTCGCCTTCTTTCCCGGTTTTTGTTTTTGCCTGTTTTTGAATTTCAGCTAATTCTCTTTTTGTTACTTCCAGCGCTTTGATGAGTTTTTTTACTTCATGGGCAATTTGATCGGAACTGATGCTTCTTTCTTCAACTTTAATAACATCACCGGAAAGTTTAAATACCTTGCCAATTGCAATGCCGGCTGACGCGGCAATGCCATTCAATTTTATATTATGTCCGGCGCTACTTCGTTTCATTCTTTATCTCTTTTTTGTTGAAATTATTTTCTATTAAATTTGCCAATTTTATTACAGCATCATTTTCATCTGATCCATCGGCAATAATTTCTAATTCAACTCCTTTGCTCGCCACTAAAGTCAAAATACTAAGTAAACTTTTCCCGTCAACTTTTTTTCCATTCTTGGAAATAAAGATCTTCGATTTAAAATTTTTTGCCAGCTTTACAAATTCATTAGCCGGCTGCATGTGCATCCCATCAGAGCTTTGGATTTTTACTTTTTTACTGATCATATTTATAGTATTACCTATCACTTCTTTGTTTTTTTTGCAAAGAAATCAACAAACATTTTTAACCACGAATTACACTAATTACACGAATTTTATTTTCACTAATTACAATAAAATCAATTTTCCGGCAGATTCCTTTTATTGATGGATCCTCCTTCTGCGGATTTTTATAATAGATAGATTCACCAATGGAGAATTAGTGAAAATTTGTGAAATTAGTGGTTCATTTTTTTTGCAACTTGTCTCGCTAGGCTATTAAACCAATAATTAAAGACCCTAAAATTCCAATTATTATCATCAAGTCAACGCTAAGTTTGCGCGTGCGCGTGATAAAAAAAGCAAAAATCATTGATATAATAAACACGACTGTACCTTTTAAAGTTTCTTCAAAATCAACTGTTCTGAAAATCATATAAACAATTTCTGCGCCTAACAAAAGTGAAATGGTTGATTTGAATATTTTAAAATATTTTTTTGTTCCCCGTAAAGACAGGTCACGAATGATATCAAATCCTTTTAAAAAACCATTTATCAGTCCACGGGACCTGAGATAAATGTGAACTGTGTTGAACAATATCAAAAAAATTAAAGCGCCCCATTGACCAAATGAAAAAGAAAGAATCACTCCCAAAATTGCCATCGAAGGGAGCAATAATTGCCAAAACAGTGTGTCGCCAATTGCTCCCAACGGACCTATTACCCTGTTTTTAAAGACTTCAACCGGTTTGTTGTCTTCCCAGTTTTTTAATATCGCCTGTTGCTCAATATTTGAAACAGCGCCCAATGCGTAATTTGCCATGTAAGGATGTGAGTTAAAAAATCCTATGTGGCGTTTTAAAAACGCGATTTGTTTTTGCTTGTCTTTGTATAATCTTTTTGCAATCGGAATCAAACAAAAGCAGAATCCCAAACCCAACAAGCGTTCTGAATTCCACGTTGCCTGAATAAAAAATGACCGCAAAAAAACTTTAAACAGGTCTCTTTTTCTAATTCGTGCCATGATGTAAGATAAATACCTGGTGAATGGTTATTGGTTATTAGTGAATATCCATATTACCCAATTACTTGGTTAGCGGTGAATGGTTATTGGTGATTAATACTGTTATCCATATTACATTTTACCAATGACCAGTAACCAATAACCATTAAAAAGACACCAGCAACAAAATTAAAACACTTGCTGCTGCTCCAGCGATTACGTACCACTTTGTATCCCTGGTTAAAAATAATGAAGCAACAACCCCAAAACCCAATCCTAAAATACTGTATTTTGCCAAATCAAATGCACGGTCGAAATCAGAATGGATAAAACTAATTAGTGGTTTCAAAATAAAAATTCCCAGGCCAAATCCTATTCCGGTTAATATAAATCCCATGACAAACATGTAAAAAAAACCGGTCAAATTCAGCCGGGTAATTTCCCCGACATCAGCATTTTCTACTGCCTGGTCAGCATCATGTACTAAATTAAGATTTACTTTACGTAAAAAATCGATAAGAAAACTTCCAACCTGGCTGATGCACAAACTATAAATAATTGATGTGATTATAATAATATTAGCTGTATTTATGTTTCGTGAAACAAGATAACTGCTTAATGCTGCCGCAACTACGGCGCCGAGGTTTCCTTCCGAACCATGAGCGCCTCCGGATGGAATATTGATCAGCCAGGGTAACTCCAATAAAATACCAACTAAAATACCAATTTCGGGCAAACCGAAGATCAAACCAATTATTGTGCATGAAACGATAGGCTGGCTAATCATTATTTGAAATGCAACGGCTGTATCAATTGCAATGATTCCGCCTATGAGACTGGTAATCAAAATTGCGGGAATTATATCCATTAAGATTTCCTGTTCAATATCATGTCTAACAGCAATTTTAAATCATCACTTGCCTCTGAATTTGGCAACTGTGTCAGGTACGAACGGGCTTTATCTATTCTATTTTTTACTTCCTGTTTTGCACATTCCACGGTTCCGGTTGAATAAAAAATATTTCGCACTGTTAAGATATCTTCTTTACGAATATCATGTTGCTGATAAATAGCCTTCATTCGATTTTTATCTGCAATAGAAGCATTATTTATTGCATGGACAAATAAAAAAGTTTTCTTTTTTTGTTGGATGTCACTCGCAAAAGTTTTTCCCGATGTTTCCTCTATGTCCAAAAGATCATCCTGAATCTGGAATGCGCATCCCAATTCCCTGGCGAAATTCTTTAAAAGTTGACGTTGCGCATGGCTGCCTTCACCAACAATCGCGCCAATTTCCGAGGAGATCATGAGCAAGAGCGCTGTCTTTTTTACAATCATGGATATGTATTGGGATAGATCAATTTCAAATTCTTTTTCAAACTCCTTGTCGAGCGCTTGCCCTTCACATAGTTCAAGAATACCATTGGTGAAAATTTCTCCGATTTCCCGAATTTTTTCGGACTCAGTTTTTAACAAACACTGATAAGCCAGCGCCACCAATCCATCACCGGCAAGTATTGCTGTAGCTTCGTCCCATTTTTTATGAACCGTTTCTTTGCCCCGGCGAAGGTCGTCTTGATCCATAATATCATCGTGTACCAAAGTAAAATTGTGAAGCAGTTCAATCGCCACAGCAGGATTTATACATTTATCAATTTCCCCGCCAACCGATTTGCACGCCAGAATAACTAAAATTGGGCGGATCCGCTTGCCGCCTTCATCTAACATATATTGGACAGGCGAGTAAAGTGAAGCAGGATTATTTTTATCTACCACTTGATCTAGTTTTTTATTGATAAGTCTTGTGTAAAAATTTATACGATCTTTAAATGTTTCCACTCATACCTGCTATATTTGAAGTTCTAAAATCAATTCGTTTCTGAGTTTCAAAAAAGGCATTTTCTTGAAGCTTCCAAAAAAATAATGACCTTAAAGATACTAAAATTTGTATTTATAATCAAGTAAAACTTTACTAAACCTGCAGGTTTAGTAAAGTTGCGCTTTTAATTAGTGTCTGTCCGAAAAAGGTATGTTTTGTCATTCCGGCGATTTTTTGTGCCGGAATCTCATGGTTTTATGCACAAGATTCCGGTATTCCGCTGCGCTCCAACCGGAATGACTGCTTTCTCAGACATACACTAATTATATACTAATCCAAGATTGAGACATTACCATAAACCCAACCTGGACAAGCCAGAATCGATTGTACAAGAAATGAACCTTTTAGAACCTTAGACCATCCCGGTCAAATCACCGCACCCTCATCGATTGATAAAATGGCGCGATCCGCATCTAAAGTGACTTTGATCCCGATTGGAAGTGTTGGTTTGTCCGCCTCGTGTCCTACATTCAGCCCGTATAAAACAGGACAGCCAAGTTTCCCGAGCCTGTCAATTAACACCTCTTCTAAACTAAAAGTTACATTAAAAGCCGGTTTATAATCGGCAGGTTTGCAATTGGGACACCTGTCGAACACAATTCCGGATACTTGATCCAATTTTCCGGCTAACAAAAGTTGCGTCAACATGCGGTCAATGTCATAAGGCTCTTCGGATGTCTCTTCAAGGAATAAGATTGTCTCTTTGAAATTCGGTTCAAAAGGCGTACCCAAAAGCGCTGTTAGCAAAGTCAGGTTGCCACCGATCAATTTTCCGGTTGCTTTGCCCGGATAAATTGTGCTGAGATGAGCTGTTGGGCGAAGCGCATTATCAGGTTCAGGATGGGCAATTTCACCAACCGTTTCCGTTGAACAGGCAACTTTGAAAAAATATTCCTGGGTATATTCAGAGAAACTTGAAATAGCCACCGGTCCATGAAATGTGACTAATCCTGTTTTTGCATAAATTGCCAAACACAGGGAAGTAATGTCGCTGTAACCGAGTAAAATCTTTGGATTTTTTTTGATCAATTTGTAATCTATTATATCAAGCAGCCGCATGCTTCCATACCCGCCACGCAATGCGACAATCGCTTTGACTTCGTCATCTTCAAACATGCAGTGCAGATCTGCGGCGCGCTGTTCATCGGTACCGGCTAAATAGCCGAATTTTTCTTTAATGTGCTTGCCGGTTTTTACAGAAAATCCGAGTGACTGAAGCGTCTCAACACCTTGTCTAATAGTGGACGGCTCAAAAGCACAACTCGCTGGCGCAATTAACCCGACAGTGTCTCCTTTTTCTAATTTTGGTGGTTTGGTTATTTTTTGCGCTTTATTTTTTCCAAAAATTGATGGCAGAGAAATTGAACCCGAAACTGTAACCGCAGTTAATCCACTTAAAAAATTACGGCGGGAAATTGTATTTAAATTTTCCATATTTTTGAATTCCTATCCTATTTAGGTAAAGGCAGAGGTAAAGGTAAAGAAAAATAGGAAACTTTACCTTTGCCTCTACCTTTACCTTTAAAATTGCTAGCAGAAGTTTAATTTTCACTAATCACCACTCACCAATCACAACTCACCATTAGCCAGAAACTTTCACAATTAATTCAACTTCAACCGGAACACCCAATGGCAGTTCAGCAACACCAACAGCGCTGCGGGCATGAAGTCCCTTTTCGCCCAGTACCTCCTGCAAAAATTCGGATGCGCCGTTGATTACAACCGGCTGTTCAGTAAATCCTTCAGCGCTGGCAACAAAACCGACTACTTTTACAACCTGCTCAATTCGATCCAGATCCACGACAACACCTTTGATCGCACTCAGTGCATTCAAAGCACAAATTTTAGCAGCCTGGTAACCCTGTTCTTTACTGATCTCAGCACCCAATTTTCCTTTAAATTTTAATTCACCTTTAACTATTGGGATTTGTCCCGAAGTAAAAATCAGGTCATTAACTTGAAGCGCGGGAATGTAAGCAGCAACAGGTTTTGGTGTTTCAGGGATAGAGATTCCCATGGATTGTAGTTTTTGTTCGACAGTCATGATTCGTTCCTTTCATCCGTTTGAATTTATTTTTGAAATTTTGACTTTAATCTTCCTATACTGAAATATTTTTTTGCCACCAAGATTATTATGCCCGAAGGGTACACAAAGTAAAAAAAATAATGAGCAAGAATGTAATTCAAAAATTGATAACATAAAACAAACTTTAAAATTCTATTAGCTACGGTTATCCAGTTTGCTCCGCAAATGTATGAAACCGAAGATTCAAAAGTCCCCCTTTGAAGGGGGATACAGGGGGATGTTCTCTTAACTATTTGTAATTTAATGACATCCCCCCTGGCCCCCCTTCAAAGCGGGGAACTATGCAACCTATATTTTATAAATAACTTTTGTTTTCGGAGCTAAATGGATAACCGTGTCTATTAGCTTTTATCTTCTTGTTTCTTCGTGTTTTGGTGTACCCTGCGGGCATTATCACCTTTGTGGCAAGAATTTTTAATAATCCAGACTAGGCAGATCTTTACTTTGAATCTAATTGTTTTGCTTATAGCTGACTGAATAGTTACAAAAATTTTTTGAAAAAAGCAAGTAATTATTATAATTTGAAACCACAATAGTAGATGAGCTGCATCCCGAATAGCCAAATAACTATTGTCCAACAACCTTATATTTTTTCTCTTGCGATTTTTAAATGTTAATAGTATATTGTTAATAATGGTGAACATTTATGGAACTTGTCTCGTCTAATTAATCTAAAAACAAAGTAACTATTCAGCGTCTCTAAAATGTCATTCTGAGGGAGCTTGCGACCGAAGCACAGTCTGTACTTCCTTAAAATAATAAGGTAACTGTACAGGAATCTCAAATTTTGTCATACAATTTTCTTTTATAATAAGGGATTCTTCACTTCCCAACCCATCCAATCCCTTCCCTCGTTCAGAATGACATCAATTCAACGAATAGCTGAACGGATACAAAAAAAGATAAGAAAGTATTTTCTCTGGAGGAAAAATGTATATTAAAAAATTGCTATATTTTATCATGCTTTTATTTTTATCAAATGCTTTTAGTCAAGAAAAATCTTACATCGGCGTATTAGATCTGGATGCAGAAGGCATCTCTAAATCTGAAGCAAAACTTATATCAGTGCGTTTGCGAAATGAATTATTCAATACAGGCGAATACTCTGTATTAGAACGTGAAAAAATGGAAGAAATATTAAAAGAACAAGGTTTTCAATTAACTGGATGCACTTCAAATGAATGCGCAGTTAAAATTGGAAAATTAATTGACGTGCAAAAAATTGTCGCAGGTAATATCGGTAAAATTGGAAATCTTATCACAATCAATATTAGACTAATTGATGTAGAGTCTGGGATTGTATTAAATTATGCAAACGATGATTGTGATTGTAATATTGAGACTGTACTAACTCAATCAGTGCGTAAAGTTGCACAAATTTTGTCAGGTAAAAAAATCAAATCTGCTTCATATGAAGAAAAGAAGAAAAAGCAAAAAATGGAACCTTCCAGGTTTAATAATCCTAAAAAATTTGCCTATGAATTTTTAGGAGGTATCCGGGCGCCATTAGGCGTAGCTCGGGATGATATTTCAACTGGATTTACTTTTCAATTGGGTATTGGTTACCAACTGACAAAAAACCTGGAAATTTTTCATGCGGCAGTTGACTTTGGCACTTCCACACCTCATGATCCATTGTGGGTGACAGTCTATGATCCATATAATTATTATCCGCGGCTGGAACAGGAAACTGTTTATGTTTATGGGATTCCTGTAACCATGCGTTATCGTTTTCAAATTCATGACCAATTGGAAGTTTATTTTGGCGGCGGCGCTGCTTACTACTGGTTCCAGACCAAACTGACTGATCCCTACTGGGGCGAGCTAAAAAAATCAAGAAAACGACATGGACCGGGTGGGCTTTTTCAAGCTGGCATTTTTACCGACGCTTTTGGTGAAAAGATTTTAGCCGGATTAACCATAAATGCTTTATACTTAAATACAGAAGGTAAAACCTTAACCACACCAAAATTAGAGGATGATCCTGATAAACGAGTTTCGCGAAGCGATATCTACTTTACTATTGGAATTTCGTTGAGATATTATATTGGTGAGTAGTTAGTGGTGAGTGGTGAATGGTGATTGTCTTGTCCTGAAAAATAATTAATCATAACAGTTGTATTCGTTTGGCAATTCTCAAAATGCATAGCGCATGGAGCATGGCGCACAATTTTTTTTGCACTATGCTCCATGCGCCATGCCGATGACATTCTTTGAAATTAGAAACTCCATGTTTAAATCGAATCATTTATAGATTTAATGCTGAAACTATGGAAAAAGGCTACATTCAAATATACACCGGGGACGGAAAAGGAAAAACAACCGCAGCATTGGGGTTGGCATTACGGGCTGCCGGACGTGGATTTCGAACCTACATCGCACAATTTATGAAAGGACAATCTTATGGAGAGCTCAAGTCCATAAGGTTGATTCCTGAAATAGAAATTGAGCAGTTCGGCAAAAACACATTCATTCACGTGGATCAGGCGGCTCCGCAAGACATTCAAATGGCAAAAAATGGTCTTAAAAAAGCGAAGGAGAAAATGCTCTCAGGGGAATTCAACATAATTATTCTCGATGAAATAAATATGGCAATTCATTTTAAACTGCTCCCTATCGCCGATGTCGTGGATTTTATTGCAGTAAAACCCGGGGAAGTTGAATTGGTTTTAACTGGCAGGCGAGCGCCTGATGAACTAATTCAAAGCGCTGATCTGGTTACTGAGATGCGGGAGATAAAGCATTATTACGCGCAAGGTGTTACTGCCAGGGATGGAATTGAGCGATAACTTTACCAAACCTTAAAGGTTTGGTAAAGTTGCACAGCCACGAATATATACAGATCCCAACCTGGACAAGCCAAAAAAGCAAATGCGATGGAATGTTGGAATAATGGGATATTGAAAAAACAATTTCCATCATTCCAATATTCCTGTTTCAAATTTAAGCAATCTTTTTGATTTTTTTGCCCATCCGCCAACTGGCGGGGAAATGTATTGTCACCTAAGCAGTGTTATTACATTTTTATTAATTTCGAGTAAAACTTTTGAATAAAATTTTTTACTTGATTTTATGGCTAAAAATAAGTATATAATACTATGGATGTTTGATTAATTTATATTGAAAAAAATTTTTACTTTTGATACGATATATGCCATTACTCAACACAGAATCATTTCGGGTTATCCTTGCTTCAAAGTCCCCTCGCAGGACCGAGTTATTGAAAAAAATAATCTCTCATTTTGAAGTAAAAATCAGCAACATTAATGAAAATTTAAACGGTGGACTATCCCCTCAGCAATTTGCTGTCAAACTTTCCCAATTAAAAGCACAAAGTATTTCTCAAAATCTCGATGACGGTTTAATTATTGGAGCAGATTCGATCGTTGTTTTAAACAATACAATTCTGGGTAAACCAAAAGATTCGGCGGAAGCTACTGAGATGCTAACCAAACTCAGTGGTAAAACGCACCAGGTGATCACCGGATACAGCATATTAAAAGCTACTGACCAAATACTTGTTTCAGACCATGCCGTTACTGACGTAAAATTTCGAGAGTTAACTTCCAGGGAAATACAAAAATATGTAAAAGATAACAAACCTTATGACAAAGCCGGCGCTTATGGCATTCAGGAAGAAGCCGGCTTGTTTGTTGAAAAAATTAACGGTTGCTATTTTAATGTTATGGGACTACCCATTACAAAGCTTTATCTTGTTTTAAAAGATATTCTGAAATAGTGCTTGAACGAACACTATAAGAATACAAACAGGGATGATATTTTTCATTTTTTCTATTTTATACCTCATCCCCTAACCCCTTCTCCTAGAAGGAGAAGGGGGATCCCTTGTCTTCCTCTCCTTTTAGTAGGGGGCCGGGGTGAGGTCGCTTTAGACAGTTTTCGTTCAGACACTAAATAGAAATTTGAGTCATAAAAAAGGAATCAAAATGAAAATACATACAATAATTTTGAAATTTGTTTTTATTTCTTTCCTTCTGGTTTTTTCTTTCAGTTGTCAACAGAATGAAGAAACGCCAAAGACCGAAAAAAATGGTATTTTAAAAGGCTGGATCACAGAAAACCAATTATTCGAATTATCCCCGGTTTATGTAGAAGAAAAAAACAGTTACCAACCCGACTCCGCCTCCATCTCATTTTTGAAAAAATTTAATGAAGAACTTAATATCCAAATTTTCCTGGGAACGTGGTGCCCGGACTGCCGCAGGGAAGTGCCGCGTTTTCTAAAAGTAATGGAAAAAACAGACAATGATTTTATTAAATTTCAAATGATGGGATTGGATCGGACAAAACGTGACTCCCTGGGGTTGGCGGAAAAATTTCAAATAGAATTCGTGCCAACGTTTATCGTTTTACAAAAAAATCGGGAAATCGGCAGAATAATTGAAATTCCCATGCTTTCCATCGAGCAAGATTTGGTTGAAATTCTTTTGAAATTAAAGAATGAATAATAATTGAACTTTTGCAAATTTAAAAGATTAACCACAAAGTTCACCAAGGAAGCACAAAGAACACAGAGAAAAGCAAAAAAAAAGGAAATATGAATCTGTTGTTATACACCACCTAATTCATTAAGAATCTGTTAATTAAAGTAATCAAACAAAACTTTGTGGTCTTTGTGCCTCCTTTGAATCCTTTGTGGTTTTGCTTTAAATAATTAATCAAAATAGCTTATATATTCATTTTTGGAAAACGTTAGCAATAATTCATGATCGAAAAAAACATTAAAAATGTCTATATGATTGCCATTTGCGGCACAGCCATGGGATCATTAGCTGCAATGCTCAAATCCCGCGGGTACAACGTTTCCGGATCCGATGAACATGTTTATCCCCCGATGAGTACTTTTCTGGAATCACAAGGGATCAAGCTTTTCCAGGGATTTGATAAACAACATCTTACTCCCAAGCCTGACCTGGTTATTATTGGCAACGCCATGTCCCGCGGCAATCCTGAAGTTGAAGCAGTTCTGGTGCTTAAAATTCCTTACACATCATCAGCAGACGCTTTAAAGCGATTTTTTATTCAAGGCAATCGTTCCATCGTCGTGAGCGGTACGCATGGAAAAACTACAACCAGTTCGCTGGTTGCATGGGTTTTGGAGTCTGCCGGCAAGGATCCCAGTTTTATGATTGGCGGCATCCCAAAAAATTTCAACCGTGGTTTTAAGTTAGGTAAAAGCGATTTATTCGTTGTCGAAGGCGATGAATATGACACTGCCTATTTTGACAAGGCTGCAAAATTTTTTCATTACCTGCCTGAAACAGTGATCTTAAACAATATCGAATTTGATCATGCCGATATATACGATAATTTAGATCAAATAAAATTAGCGTTTCGTCGATTGGTAAATTTAATTCCTGGCAACGGTTTGTTATTAGCAAATATTGAAGATGCAAATGTGATGGCGCTCTGCCCTGCTGCATTTTCGGAAGTGCAAACCTTTGGACTCAATCGGGAGGCTTATTGGTTCGCCGATAACATTAAATTTTTAGAAGACCACACCTCGTTTGATATTCTCAAACAAGGCGTAGTATTTTCACACGTTTCAGTTACCCTGTCTGGTTATCACAATGTTCTAAATGTTTTAGCAGCCGTCGGGGCAACTCATTTTTACGGCGTTACACCACAACAGGTTTGCAAAGCCCTGCCCGGGTTTCAGAACATTGTTAAACGGCTGGAAAAAAAAGCCGAGGTGAACAACATCTCCATTTATGATGATTTTGCTCACCATCCTACAAAAGTGAAAGCAACAGTTAGTGGATTAAGACAACAGTATCCGCAGCGAAAAATTTGGGCTGTTTATGAACCAAGAACAGCAACTTCCAAACGTAAAATAATGGAAGAGAGTTACGCCCAGGCTTTTGATGATGCAGATACAACAATTATCGCGCCGCTTTATCTTCCAAACAAAGTAAAAGCTGGGGAACGGTTATCTGTTGAATCGCTTATTAGAAAAATTAAAAAAAGAGGGAAAGAGGCTTTTTACATCTCCACTGTTCAGGAAATTGTGAACTTTTTGGAAAACGAAACAAGTCCAGGAGATATTATTTTAATTATGAGCAACGGAAGTTTTGACAATATTCATCAAAAATTAATTGACAAATTATCAGATATAAGGTGAAAAAAATGGATGGAAAACGAACAAATTATTCAAAAGATGACAG
>JADHVV010000053.1 GCA_016783825.1 Candidatus Zhuqueibacterota bacterium
TCAATCCCAGTGATTTATAGATTTCTTCTTCATTAGCACCACACACTTTTTTTTCATTTTTAAACACACCATATTCATTTATCTTTAGCGATTTCCTCTTTGCCAGTCCTCTTAATTTAATATTGTGCGCTTGTGAGCCGGAAAAATATTGCAAGGCTGCACCGAATGAACCGAGTTCAACGACTCTCAAATCAACTTGAAAACCATCATTGATTCGGATTGAACTTTTTGTTTCTCCTTTACTGATTACGTCTGTTACCATTGGTAAATTGATAAATGTATTTATAATTTCTTTACCATTTTTAGAAGCTGCCAAAATATCAATATCACCTGTTGTTTCTTTTCTTCTTCTAATTGATCCGGCAATAGCAAATTTTTCATCTCCAAACTTATCTTTTAATAAATCGACAATTTTTTCTGCAATAGGAAGCGCAGAACCAAGGGTAATCCGCTTTTGTGATTTTAAAAAATATTCCACATTTTTTTTGATGTTGGCAACTTTTTTCTCCCCCATTCCCGGCAGTCGAGTTAGACTTCCATCTTCAATAACGCGTTTCAAATCATTAATATTCTGAACGTTGAGCTTTTTGTTCGCCAATACAACCGTTTTGGGCCCCAGATTCTGGATTTTCAAAAGCTTGATCAATTCTTTGGATATTTCATGTTTTAATTCTTCATACCTGATTATTTTACCGTAAACTAAATATTCTTCAATTTTGCCCACGATTGCTTTGCCAAAGCCAGGAATCTCTTTTAGAGAATTAGATCTCTGCAGGTCTTCTACATCTTCCTGCAAATCCTTTAAGATACGGCTTGCTTTGCGGTAGGCATTGATTTTAAAAATGTTGTCATCCTTTAATTCAAGGATGTCTGCCATTTTGGAGAATATTTCTGATATTTCGAGGTTTTTCATAGTCATAAATAAAGCAACAAAGTCCACGATGTCCCTGACTCACCAACCTTGACAAATCCCTCTTTTCCATAAAGTTCTTTAGCAAAATTATCAGGATTAACGCTCAAGCTAATTGTTTTAATACCTTCATTCCGAGCGACTTCTATTAAATCACAAAGCAGCGCCCTGCCGATACCCTGCGAACGGAAGGAACTGTCAACAGCAATTCCCAGTTCAGGAGTCTCCGAATCAATAAAACCATAAGAATGGTTCTTTTCAGTCCAGAATCGGTACCAGGCAGCGCCAATAGGTTTGTTTTCTACTTCTGCAATGGCTGCTTTATCACCGCTTCTCCCCCATTCTGCAAGAAGTTTTTTAAATTCCGGATGCGTAAAAAATTCATGGTAGTTTGGTCTCTCCATTTCAGGATTCCAAAAAAATGCTTCAAAAAGCATTTCTTTTAAATATGGAAGGTCTAGCTTTGTTGCCATACGTATTTTCATAAATATCCTAATCTGGAAGAGCCAGAACTGTTAAGGTAAATTGGTAATTAGTTTATTGGGTAATTGGGAATTCATGCTACTGATTAAATATTTATTACCCAATTTCCTTATTACCAAATTACCTTTTAAGTACTCATTTTATAATACAAACATTTTATGCCCATTGTTTACCGATTACACTTTTTGTATCTAAAATTTCCAAACATCTTCCATTTCAGTTATGTCCGGATTATCATACCGTCTTAATCTATTTAGCCATTCAGACATATTTTCTTTAATAATTATTTTTAACTCTTCAACATCTTCTTCATCGACTCTACCCATTTCACACATGAATGTGTAAAATTTCTTCAAACTCGAAGCATTACTTTTTATTGATGATTCACTTGCCCACATTGCTTTTCGAATGAACCAGTAGCCAAGAAACATATTAGCATCAAGAACGCCATCTTCAGGTTTATAAGTATCTTCATATAAGAGAAAATCGTTGATGTAAAAATCAATGTTTTCTGCATGCTTATTGATTGTAGTTTGCTTAATTTCTTTTTTGGCTAACCAATCTTCAAACTGATTCAATAGTTTTTCATTTGATTTCCGTATTTTTTCACACTCTTTTTCATATTTTTCATAATCGAGCGACATGGTTTACTCCTTGAGCTATAATTCAAAACTGTTTCCTTTTAAACATTTCAATAGATAAAAACAGAAAAACAACAGATAAACTTATGCCAACTACAACCGGGTAAAGCAATGGGTAATGTGGTTTTGTCATCAAGGGCATAATAATCGTTAATGAAGAAATATTATGTGTAACAACCACCAAAATAACGCCAACAATAACCGAAGAAACCATCACACCAACAAAAGCGCCTGCGGCGCATTCAATTGAAATTATCGCCAAACTTATCACCAATGATTTTATCGTTTCTAAAACTAAAGCGCTTGAGTATTTATTAATAAAAAAATAATCAGCAAAGAAGCTCAAAAATAAGGCTAAAATACAAGCCAATGCCACACAAAAAAATACTGCCAAATATTTTGACAAAATGATCTGGCTTCTCCGTACCGGTCTGATTAAAAACAGATCATAAACATGGTGGCTTTCTTCGTGAATAATTTGAATCGCCAACATCATTGCGGCTAACCAACCACCGAAACTTGATATTATTCCTGAAGTAATAAAACTTATTGAAGCTTGATTATCCGGATTTGGCATAAATAAATAAAAAATCACTGATAATAAAGGCAGACCAATCCAGAGAATTATCATCACATTTGATTTGTAGAAGCCTTTTAATTCATCTTTGAATAATAGCCATAAACTCACAGTTATTTTTTTCCTTTGACATATTTTAAATAAACTTCATCCAAATTTGGCATAATTCTGGTGAATCTCTGGATATAACAATTATTGTTTATCAGCGTTTTCAGAATTTCCAGACTCAAAGATTCCAGATTTGAGTCTTTGTTAATATGAATAAAAATCTTATTTGGGTTTTGCTGATCGATGTGTTTTATTCCCTTCAATGATTTAAGTATTGATTGTTGCTTGAAATCATCGAAAAACGTAACTTCAAAAATAATATCAGAATATAAATCGCTTGTCAACTCATTTGTATTTCCAATTTTGAGTATTTGCCCTTTATCTATAATGGCTATTCGGTTTGCAATATCCTGGACATCGCTGAGGATATGGGAAGAGAAAAACACGGTTGTCCCTTCCTGGCTCAATTTTTTGATAATTTTTTTCACTTCATAACGGCTGGTTGGATCTAATCCAGACAATGGCTCATCCAATACCAGAAATTTTGGCTTATTAAGCAGCGCCTGGGCAAAACCTAATTTTTGAATCATACCACCTGATAATTTGGAAACCTTTTTGTGACGGACTTCAGATAGTTCCATTAATTCGAGCACATTTTTTATTTGAGCTTCTAAAAACTCGCCATCCAATCCAGAGAGTTTGCCAAGGGTAGATAAAACATGATTTACCGTCCTCCATTCCTGGAAAGAGACGCCTTGCGGAAGATAGCCTAATATTTTTTGTATTTCTGTATTGTTTTTATTTTGCGAGACACCATTTATATGATAAATTCCTTCAAAATCCTGAATTAATCCAATTAAAATTTTGATGGTGGTGGTTTTACCCGCTCCATTTGGCCCGATATATCCAAAAATTTCTCCTTTATAAACATCAAAGGATACTTCATTGAGCGCACGAGTGTCTTTGTATTTTTTTGAAACTTGTTGTAGTTTTAAAAATGGATTTTTAGAGTCCATAATTTGGTTGTTATCTCTATTGATGTTTATGTATTTTGTCTAATTTTTTGTTAATTTCTTCCAGAATTTTGATGCTGTTAAACAATAATCGAAAATGATGATGTCTGGTAAAAGTTATTTTATCGCCATCAATATGGTTTAAAATTTTATCCAATTTCCTGTTAAATGATTCATACAGTGAACCTGAATTAAACTGAATAGACCAGCGAGAATACCGGCGAGATAAGAAAGATAGATTGTAATTTTTTAAAAGCAAGTCAAGTTGTTTTTCAATTTTAGTGACCAATTTTATTTTATCAAAAGAAAAAATAGATGAATGCGATCGGTAAAATTTTATCCCATTTAATTTTTTATCTTTTAAAATCTTATCTAATTTCACGGAAATCGCTTTCAAACGGTTGTATTCCCATGAATTGTAAATGAACAACAGTAACATAAAAATGATGGGGATTAGATAAATTGGGATCATTATTTTTCCTTTTTTAAATTCAACTTACAATTTCATTAATAAATACACAATTAACAAAATGATCAGAATTCCCAACAAAAATATCCAATAATTTTTAAATGTTATAATTTTAGATTTCTCTTTTTTTTGAGAACATAATGGACAACTTTTAGCACCAATTTGTAAAAGAAGGCCACAATGTGGACATTTTCCATTTTCATAAGGATTAATAATTGGAGGAATAAGCATAATTGGAAGTCCTGTCAATTATTTTATTCGGTCTAAAATATCGTTAATATCATTGAGCTCGTTTAAACTCACCAAAAATTTAACTTTTAATATATAAATTAATGTTAACAATGTCAATAAAAAAAAGAGGATACCCGGAAGATATCCTCTTTTTTACCAACTCATAACTCGCTGTTTATTTTATAACTAAATTTACCAACCGATTCTTAACAACTATCTTTTTAACAATCGTTTTACAATCAGTATAATTTATAACTTTTTCATCAGCTAACGCCATATCCAGCACAGTACTATCTTCCGCATCCAATTCAGCTTCAATTGTCGAACGAACCTTGCCATTAATTTGAATAACAATTGGAACGGTCTTTTTCAAAGTTTTCTCTTCATCATATTCAGGCCAATCCGAATTAAATATGGTGTACGGTTTACCGATACGTTCCCACAATTCTTCAGCAAAGTGAGGAGCGAATGGCGCTAATAACTGGGCAACTGTTTCTTTTAAGACGTCTAAAATATCTTTATTCTGTTCTTCAATTCTAACATCCTGAATGTACAAATATGCTGCATTAACTAACTCCATGATACGACTGATGGCTGTATTAAACTGAAAACGCTCCAGGTCATTAGTAACCATTTTGATTGTGTAATGACGAATCCGTTCCAATTCCTTACTTTTTGCAGTTTCGTTGCCACCGGCTTTATTCTCTTTTAACAACTCAATTATCCGCCAAACCCGGTTCAAAAACCTGGCAATACCGGTAATACCTTCATCGCTCCAGTCTCCGCCGTCTGTATAACTGCCCATGAACATCATGTACATGCGAAAAGTATCCGCGCCATATTCAGAGATAAATTTATCAGGATTAACCACGTTTCCCCTTGATTTGGACATTTTGTTTCCATCTTTGGTTATGACACCCTGGTGCACCAATCGTTTAAACGGTTCATCAAAATCGATTAATTTCAGATCATACAGAACTTTGGTGAAAAACCGGGCATACAGCAAGTGCATCACCGCATGTTCTGCCCCACCAACGTACTGATCAACCGGCAGCCATTTTTTGGCTATTTCACGATCAAACGCTTTGTCGTCCATTGTGGGATTTGGAAAGCGCAAAAAATACCATGATGAGCAAACAAAAGTATCCATCGTGTCAACTTCCCTTTTTGCAGCTCCGCCGCATTTTGGACAAGTTGTATTGACAAAGTCAGAATTTGTCGTTAATGGCGATTCCCCTGCCCCGGAGAAGTCAACTTTTTCCGGCAATGTTATTGGCAAATCCTCTTCAGGAATGGGAACTTCACCACAGTCAGGACAATAGACAATAGGAATAGGCGCGCCCCAATAACGTTGCCGGGAAATCAGCCAATCACGCAGTTTGTAATTTATCTGCTCCCCTCCCACTCCTTCTGTGGCAAGGGATTCGGTGACTGCTTTAATGCCTTTCTTTGAAGGCGTACCATCAAATTGCCCTGAATTGATCATTATACCTTCATCAACATAAGCGTCTTCCAAAGTATCCTGTGCTTTACCATCCGGGCTGATGACTTCAATAATAGTTAAATCAAACTTTTTGGCAAACTCAAAATCCCTGGTATCATGCCCCGGAACAGCCATTACGCAACCGGTACCATAGGTTAACAGCACATAATCGGCAATCCAAATGGGGACTTTTTTATTATTGACAGGATTGATCGCATAAGCGCCTGTAAACACACCTGTTTTTTCACGCTCTGTGGAGGTTCTGTCAATTTCACTGGCTTTACGGGTTTCTTTAATGTAATTTTCCACTGCTGCCTGGTTTTCTTCATTAGTTAATTTATCTACTAAGGGATGTTCCGGCGCCAAAACCATATAGGTAACGCCAAACAACGTATCAGGGCGTGTTGTGAAAACTTCAATGTCTTCATCTGAATTTTCCACTTTAAACTTGATTTGAGCGCCTTCGCTTCTGCCAATCCAATTTTTTTGCATGGCAATGGTTTTGTCCGGCCAATCAATACGGTCATGCCCTTCTAACAGTCTTTCAGCATAATCGGTTATTTTAAAGAACCATTGCTCCAAATCTCTTTTTATGACTTCTGATTCACAGCGTTCACAAAATCCATCAATAACTTGTTCATTCGCCAAAACCGTATTACATTTTGTACACCAGTTTACTGGCGCTTTTTTTCGATATGCTAATCCGTTATGGTAAAATTGCAGAAATAACCACTGTGTCCACCTGTAATATTCCGGTGAACTGGTGTTAATTTCTTTGCTCCAATCATACATGGCACCAATGGCTTTTAATTGCTCACGGATCTTTTGAATATTCTCTGCGGTACTTTTTGCCGGATGAACACCCATTTTGATGGCATAATTTTCAGCCGGCAGTCCGAATGCATCATAACCCATTGGTTCCAACACATTGTAACCATTCATTCGTTTAAACCGCGCCCAGGTATCGGTCGGCCCGTAATTGTACCAGTGTCCAATATGTAATTTGTCCCCCGAAGGATATATGAAAAATACCAGGCAATAAAGTTTATTTTTGATGTTTTCCATGTCTGCCTGGTAAATCTTTGATTCTTCCCATTTTTTTTGCCATTTTTTTTCTATTTCTGTAAACGGATATGTACTCATATTTACTCCCTGAATTATATATAATTGAAAATATGTTTTTTGCAATTAGATAAATTTGAAATGTGGACTATCAGAATTTAAAATTATAGCAGAGATAGCCCGCTGCTAAGAGCGAGCGACAAGTCACTCCTGAGTTTTAAAAAAAGGAGAATCGGAATGTGGAAAATATCGAAGTTATTTCTGTAAATTGACGTCATAATATTCAACATTTAAGCTAACGATCAGAATTTTATTAGACTTAATATATGAAAAAAAAACGCTTGTGTCAAGGAAATTGTGTTAATTAAGAGGAAATAGTATTTAATTTTTTAGTAGTCTCTTAAGTCATTTCTTATCGTTTCTATTTCTTCATTCATTTAAGCGATGATAAAAGTTTTTAGCCTAATAATTTATTTAACATTTTCCAGCTTTATTCTATCTGCCTTTTTCAATCCGTTAACAACTTGATCATAAGAATGATTGATCATTTCAAGTATTTCTTCATCAGGTAAACTGCCATCTAATGTAACGGTATTCCAGTGTTCTTTATTGAGATGATAGCCTGGTTTTACAGCAGGAAACATTGTTCGTAAAGCCATGGCATGGTTTGGTTCACACTTTAAGCTGATAGATAATGGTGATTTTTGCCAGGCGACAATAGCAAATATTTTTCCTATTACCTTGAAAACCAGTGCATCGGGGCCAAAGGGAAGTTCTTCTGTGGTGGCTTTTTTATTTAAAAGTATTTTGCGGAGTTTTTCTAATTCCATTTATTATGTTCCTCATTTAATGCTTTGTCATCTGATATTTAAATCAGTGTGGTTTCAAGTGTCATTCTGAGGGAGCTTGCGACCGAAGCATAGTCTGTATTTCCTTATTATTATAATGTGACTATACAGGAATCTCCACAACGTACACACCTCTTTAAAAATAATACGAGATTCTTCACTTCCCTCTACACCATTCCCTTCCCTCGTTCAGAATGACTTGAATAGCTGAACAGTTACAATAATTTTTTCTTTATTTTTAATAGCATCTAAATCAAAAAAATAAAAATTATAGTTAGCAACATAACAATAATAGTGGGATTGGGGATGGGATCATTTTGTCGTCCATTATTTTGTCACAATCCATAAAGAAATAATAATAACTCTTGCTGAACAGAGGCACTAATCATTTTAATTTATTAGTTAATCAAAATTTTCAAAAGAGCTTCTATTTTGAACATCTTTTCACTTCATTCACATTGTACAATTCCGCGAGCATCTCCCCCACTATCGCCACAGCAATTTCTCCCGGCGTTTCAGTCCCAATATTTAATCCAATCGGCGCATGTACTTTTTTCAATAATTCTTCATCCATACCTTTCTCAAGGAGACTTGTTTTAATTTCTTTGACTTTTTTAGGAGAGCCCATCATTCCGATGTACCTGGCATCAGAGTTAATCACTGATCCAAGAACCGATTCGTCATGCTTGTGTTTTGGTGTAACGATAGCCAACCAGTCATTTTCTCCAAACTGCTGGCTTTTACAATAATCCAAATAATTTGTAGTAATAAATTCAGCTTCATCTGGAAAATATTTTTTGTCAAAAACACCATCTCGATCATCAATAATACGTATGCGCCAACCGGCTTCAGATGCAATCCTGGAAAGCGCCCTGCCAACATGGCCTCCGCCAAAAATGGTTAACAATCTAACAGGTTGAACCGGCTCATAATAAAGCGTCATTGAACCACCACAAATCATTGCCCCGGTTTCTAATTTGTCTAATTCATAATGTTTTAATGAAGCTTTGCCCGATTTTAAAACTTCAAGCGCAACTTTAAAAGCTTCAACTTCAATAGCGCCCCCGCCTACCGTACCTTCACTTGAACCATCCTTGAAGACAATTGCCCTGGCACCTGCTTTTCTTGGTGTGGCGCCTTTGGAATCCACGACAGTGATGATACAAAATGTTTTTCCTTGTGATTTTAATTCTGCGATTCGTTCTATATATTCTGACATTTTCTCTCCTGGGTTGTGAGTGGTGATTGGTGAGTGGTAATTAGTGTTTTGTTATATCTGTTAATTTAGCATTACTAAACCTTGCTGACACTCACCCGTAAAATTTAGTTATCTCAATGAGATGACCATGACAGAAATGAAAGTTACACATAAAAAGGTTTAGTAAAGCTACGGTAAATATAAAACTTTTCAAATAAAAAACAAATGATTTATTTACAATATTTTTTGTATAATTGGGGAGTGTTGATATTGATCAATATTCCAGGATCATGAACATTAACGAAGCTTGTTTGATGGGAAAACTTGTTGGTAACATATCGAGCGCCCTGTTCGTTTGGCGCTTTTTTCAATTCATCAAAAAATATTTTTGGAAATATAATTGGGTGACCTGATTTTTTCTTGAATTGCGGTTTAATGATATGCTCCGGATTCTCATCGAAAACTGATAAAAGTGTTTGATATGAAAATAATTTAACAAGCGGATAATCTATCGGGCATAAAAAAAAACCGTCACATTTTTTTTTGATTTCTTCCAGTCCAATCAAGATTGAAGAAAGCATCCCCTTTTCTGGAGTTTTATTAATGACGGTTTTTATTGGTAATTTGAGTTTTTTAATATCTGAAAAAAATATCTCGTTTGTTACAACGATAACAGGATTTAATTTTATTTCTATTACTATTTCAACAACTAATTCTAAAAATGTTTTTCCTGAACAAGGTAATAAAGGTTTCGAGCCTGCTGATCTTAATCGTGATCCAAATCCTGCGGCTAATATTAATGCTGCGGTTCTAACATCGGGTTGTTTCATTTTGTGCTTTACTTTTTGCCCTGGTCAATCGTATCGTAAGTTAGATCAAAATAGGAGATTTTATCTTCAAGTCCACCCCAGTTGTTCTTTTTTAGATTGATCTTAAGCAGAGCCTGTTTATCCGGAAAAATCATTACTTGATCTCTAGCAGCCAGTTTAAATGTTTTTTCCTGCCAGCCGGTAGAAGCGAAATATTTTGCCCTGACTTCAAATATTCCGGGTTGCAAACGCACTTTGTACAAATAATTGCTTTTAACGTTGGTAATTTCTTCATCCGGGCGAATCAAAAAATTGTTAATGTAAAGATCGATCCTGTTTTTATAACTGCTGCTTAAATCAGCCACATTATTGATCCTGATGACAAGATTTGGCGCTTGCTTATTTGTAACGTATTGAGGCAAAGGCGCAACCGGTTTTACTTTCAGATAGGCATCATTAATATTAATCTTTTTAGTACCGGCACATCCTGCTATTAAAATTAGCAGAAAAAGCGCCAGTATTCCGTAAATATATTTTTTAGCTGACATTTTTATTCTCCCAATCTGAATTAATGACTGTTTTCATTCAAATATGATTACTGTAAATTTAGACGATAAAGAAAAAAATAAGTTCAAAATTAATTTTAAACATCTTCCGGCTTTTTAACTAATTCAAATAATTTTGCTTCCAAAAAGACTTTAAATAGATCGCCATCCACCTTGCCCTCATCCACTTCCCATTGTAAAATATCTAACGCTTTTTCTTCCGGCACTGCTTTTTTGTAAGGTCTGTCCCAGGCGGTCAGCGCATCATAAATATCAGAAATCGCCATCATTTTAGATTGGATGGGGATTTCTTTTTTAGAGAGACTGCGCGGATAACCGCTGCCATCAATTTTTTCATGATGAGCATAAGCTATCTGCGGAATGCGCTTCAACTCTTTTGTCCAGGGGATTCTATTCAAAAAATTGAAAGTATGAGTCACATGAGATTCAATATCAACCCGCTCCTCATTGCTCAGGCTGCCTTTTGGAATGGAAAGCCTTTCCACTTCTTGTGGTGTCAACAAATTGGTGGAGTGTCCATTATTTTCGAAAATGACCTTTCCAATTTGTGCCAGCATTTCGAAACCCGATTGTTTCATAATCGTGGGTTCATTAACCTCTAATATGAATTTTAAGTATTCATCAAACTCATGGATTCGTTCTTTTGTTTTATCATCTAAATGTTCAAATTGTTCAATCTCATTTTCATGTTCATTCTTTAATAATTGATTGATCTTTTTCTTTGAATAATTCAACTCGATTGCCTGGCTAATAATACGAAACCTGTTTTTCACTGCTTCCAATTCAAAGGGATATAATTTTTTTGCTTTTATCAGAATGTCTTCGCGCACACCAATTTTGCCAAAATCATGCAGCAGCGAAGCATAGTTTATTTGTTGTATATCATCGCGTGAAAATTTAACATTTTTAAATTTTCCGGAATCTATGCTATCCACTTTTTCTGCCAGGGCAACGGTTAACGTAGCCACCCTTTCGGAATGCCCAAATGTTGTCGGATCCCGTTGTTCAATTGCGTGAACCGAAGCCTTGATAAATCCCTCAAACAGGTTTTTTATTTCTTCATACAGTATTGAGTTTTCAATGGAAACAGCAGCCTGACTTGCCAGGGAACTTGCCAGATCAACAGACTCTTCATCAAAGTCGATTATTTCGTTATTTATCAAATGTTCTGAAGTTAAGCGTACGTCCCAATTTTTCTTCCTGTTTATTAGTTGCAAAACGCCAATGATCTCAAGTTTGTGATTTTTCAAAGGGATCACTAACATGGATTTTGTACGATATCCCACTGATTCATCAAACGAACGGTTATGTTTCAATTTTGAATTCTTTGGTAATTGATAAACATCAGGAATATTTAGCTCCTCTCCTGATAATGTCACATATCCTGCGATGGATTTTTTTTCAATGGGCATAACTGACTCGGTAAAATTAATTTGCACAGTGTCGCACTGTGCCAATTTGAAGCGCAACTGTTTATCTGCAAAATACTTTTTATCATCCTCTTCAACATCTTGTTTTTTTTCCACAAGATAGAGACTACCCGCATCTGCTCTTGTTATCTCACGGCTTTTGTCCAATATCATTTTCAGCAAAACATCAATATCATGTTCTGCAGATAAAGCAACTCCGATATCAGTCAATTCTTGCAGCTCTTTTGTCCTTAAATGAAGTTTATTTTGAAGATTATCAGCATAAATTTTATTCAATAAAAATTTTCGGGAATTCACTAAATTAAGCGCTATTTGATCATGAGTCAGCGGATAATTAATTACATTTATTAATGGATGATACTTATTAATCACATCTTTGTTTATTAATTTAAATCCTTCTCTGCCAAGGGCTATAATACAAAAATGTTCAGTATTAATTTTATCTTTTTTATGGACTACTTTTTTTACAAATTTGAGTACATTTGAATTATCTCCGACCAAAATAAAATGTGGATAGTTGGCTATTTCCTGGTACTGTTTATTATCCTGGCAATGTATTAATTTGAATATTTCAGCAAACTTGCTTACTGCTTGAGAGAAAGCAGGTTCCACTATTTTATTGAGATAAATTAAAATAGTCGGATCGTGGTGCATTGGTTATCTCCTTTGAATATAACATCTCATAAAACCTGTGCGTGAAAATCACTAGAAAAAATGTCCACACAAATCAAAAAATCACGCGGAAATATTTTATCTGCTTTATTCTTACTATTTTTAAAGGCAGCTGAATAATTTCTGTTTAAGGGGCGGGATAAGTCAAATTACACATTTTGAATCATTAATTTGTTGATTTACAACACATTTTAAATTTGAAATGAGAAAATTTTGTAATCCATTCCCCTTAATCAGTGAGATAAAATTCCATCCGAATAGTACAAATATAAATTAAAATATTAAATAAGTCTTTGAATGACAAGTGGTTTGTAAATCTAACTGTTAAAGCTTAGCAACAATTGTACCTAATGTATTTGAATTAACTAAGATTATTTTACGTTTATCGCTTGACTAATTAAATTATTTTAAATATATTCTTTCATTGTTTAAAATATTATTTGAACAGTCAGTTGGCAATTTATCAACTAATTTAATAAATCCAGCAAACAAAATATGAACGACAAAAAAGTATATTCAATTATTCTTATTTTAACTATTTTACTGTCATCAATAACCTCACAAGCATTTAGCCAAAGCATAAGATTTCAATCCAAGCCTGCGGATTTCTTAATTGGCGGGCAGTTAACTTTTGATATTTACAAACCCTATTTCTCTCTCTACCTTAACTTGAAACGATACGACAGACCTACAATTATAAAATCCGGTGATGAAGCTTATATTTATTCAGATTTGATTAGACGATTGTATGCTCCACGGTTTGTTCTGTTCCAAACTACATTCTATCAATTTTCAGCTTTAAGTTCATATTTAGAAAAAGATCATCCGAAAATTTTCAATAGATTTAATACTTATTTTGATATAAATATTATCCGATCAATTGGTTCCGGCTTTGAGGAACCGTATTCATTTTCTTTGTTTATGGGCAACATTGTTTTATTAGGATATGATTCAAAAAACAATAATGATTCAAAACCAATGAAACAGGCTGGTTCAGCTTTAGCCGGATTTTTAATGAGCTCTGGCAATCATCAAATCTGCGATAACATTTATCTTGATGACAGGTGGTATCAATATGAATTTATGTTAGTTGGCGATTTAAGAGAAAAAAACTTCCGAAGAATATCCTGGAATTTTAGATTTGGGTTTAAACATCACAGTAATAAATTATTTAGAAATGTTTTTTTATTCTCTGTTGAAAGAAATCATTCAACCTGGGAAAAGACCGGGTTTTCATTCATAAAGAATAGTGTTTTCAAATACAAATCTTATGTGCCTGCGTCCTTTTCGGATAATCCGCCGGTATTTGTTTACCATCATTTCAGCTTTGGGAAAAAAATTCCCATTAAATTTCTTAAACGAAAAATATTTTTAGTTCTTGCAGGCGGAATACGTTGGGAAAGGATTTATCGCTACAATCGTTTTATAAATAAATTTGATTTAAAACCATCCGGTAATTTTATCTGGCTGATACAACCAAACATTGAGTTTTAAAATGGAAACTTTGTTAGACACTCACTTCTTGATTATATTACTCTTTGGAATTCTAATTATTATTGGCGCACCGATTTTTATGTTAGTACGATTGCTGCACAAGATTTACAACAGGTTCGAGCAGATTGAAAATGAGTTGAAGCGTTTTAATGAAACAAGAAATATTAAATAAATGGAGAATAAATGCAAGGGATACAAGCAAATTTTAACCTCTATGCTGAGAATGTGGAACGAGCTGTTAATTTTTATAGAAAGAATTTTGATTTTAAACATTTAGGTAATATTGATGAATCCGAATCAACCGATTGGGCTGCTTTAAAGCTTGAAAACACAATAATCTGGTTGGGAAAAAATGGTTCATCGGTTGGCTTAATTCTACTCATTCTTTCTGAACTTCAAACTTTGATAAATAGATTAAAAGAAAAGGGAGTTAAATTTATTATTCCCGAAGAAATGAACATTGGTTCTCCTATTTCTGAAGAAGTTATTAAAACGAACTGGGGAAAACACGCCTGGTTCATCGATTCTGAAAAAAATGTTGTGATGCTTTTTGAACCAACCAATTGAAATCTTAAAATCCATTTTTTTGTTCGATATTCGATGTTTAGTGAATGTAAATCTTATAAACACTTTGTTAATAGTATAAAGGAGATCAAAAATGCTGATACTCGCGTTTATCGGAAGTCCACGTCCCAAAGGCAACAGCACGCTTCTCTTGAACAAATTTATTAAAGGGGCGAAAGAAAGTGGCGCTACAGTGGAAACAATTGATACCAACAGGATAAATATAAAATATTGCCGCGGTTGTTTAAAATGCAATTTAGCCAAACGCTGTACCATCAGAAACGATGATTTTGAAGAACTGAGTAAGAAAATCCTAACTGCTGATACGCTCGTTTTCTCCTCGCCGGTTTATTTTCACCACCTGCCTGCCGGATTAAAAGCGATTATTGATCGCTTTCGTTCTTTCAATCATGTGCAAATTTTAGAAGATGGTCTAAAGCACACGCCTTGGGTAGATTGGCGAAAAAATTTCATCCTGCTTTTAAGCCTGGGCAAGCCATCAACCGAAGATACAGAACCAATTGTTGATCTGTTTAACTTCATTTGTGAAGAACTTGGATCTGGTAATAAGTTGACAACTATTATCGGAACACGGTTAGCCGTTCCTAAACAGGTTATAATGGAAAAACATGATTTAATTACTCTTTATGAAAAATTGAAAATCCCAGTACATCTTGTCGAAAAAGACTATGAAAAAAACCAGGCGTTGTTAAAGGAGTGTTTTGAATTGGGGAAAAAGATAAAATAATTTTGTGTTAAAATAATTATATTATGAAAATTCGTACTATCATGTTATGATTTAAGTTTCAGCCAGATTTAAGCTATTCAGCCAGCTTTACTAAACCTTTTTTACTGAATAATGAATTGTATTTCAAGTTTATATCAAAATATACATAGTGATACAGTTCACAGCATATTAAAGTTTAGTAAAGCTATGGACATTATAATTCTTTAATCTTTATACTTCGAAAAGAAACCGTATTTCCATGATCCTGCAGAAGAAAATGACCGCTTTTTGCTTCACCAAAGTTTTTCCATTTTTTGTATTTACTGTAAGCGACTAAAGCACGCCACATTTGTGTATTTCTCTCATATTTCACAGTCAATTGTCCGTTCAACCAATGTTCAACATGATTATTTTTTGAAATAATCCGCGCCCGGTTCCACGAGCCAACACCATTAAATCTCTTATCTAAAGATGGTATCAAATCATAGAGCGAAGCCAGCGTACGATTCCCTTTAATTCCATTTTTAGCATCTGAGTGCACTTTGTCATCAAGTATCTGGAATTCGCAACCGATTGCTGAACCAGGTCCCTTATTTATCTCCGGATCGACGAAATATTTTATTCCACTATTGGCGCCTTTGGTAATTTTAAAATCAACCATAAATTCAAAATCACCATATTTATCAACAGTTACAATATCGCCGCCGTGCCTGGATTCAGCGCCACCAGACTCTAATACAGTTAACACACCATCTTTAATTTCCCAGCCAACTTCAGGAAAATCATCAAGTTTTGCACCTCGCCAACCATTTGTTGTTTTACCGTCCCATAAGAGTTTCCAACCTTCAGCTTTTTCTCTTTCTGTCAAGAAATTTGGGATGTAATTGTATTGAAACACTTCATTGTTATTTGGTGTCCTGTGTCTGTTTAGGTTTTTCGTAATGATGCGGATATTTTTCCACATCACTTTTTTGCCTAATTTTTCCTTTTTGTCCCCAATTCCATGAACCTGCAACGCAATGAAACCTTTTGGAGTTAAATCATCAATTAGGTCAGCGCATGGCACGCCGTTTAGCCACGTTCTGATTGAATTTCCAATTGCCTCGATTCTGAATTTATTCCATACTCCATTTTTAAATGCTTTTCTTCCTTCTTCATTTCTAACCAAATTGTTCAACCATCCCCTGCGAGCTTCATCGTAAATCCCTGCGCTCCATGCACGTTCCGAAGGATCAATCTCAACCTGGTAGCCATGCACTCTGCCATTTTGATAGTCTTTCAAACTTTCACTTCTGACTTGAACACCGGAATTCATAATCGGATCGACATTCACTTCAAATTCCAGGATAAAATCGCCATAGTTTTTTTTAGTGCATAGAAAACTGTTCGGCGTATTAAGTTTCACCAACTATTTTACCATCCTGAACAGTATATTTTGCTTTACCATTCAGCTGTTTCCAACCGGATAAATTGTTACCATTAATTAGATCCATCCAATCATCTTGTTGTGTACAAGCCAAACTCAAAACAAACAGGATTAAAACAAACACAATAGAATATTTTTTCATTTGTCCTCCAAAATATTATTTATTGATTGATTAAATTTGTTTTTGAATATACAATTATCTATTGTCAAATTCAAATTAATAATTCAGCTTTACTAAACTTTGGAAGTTTAGCAAAGCTAAAATTCATCCAAATATACTGAAAACGCTTCATACTGATCAGTTGCCACAAAATCGACGCCAGCCTCAATTGAAGCTTTCCACCTTTTCTTAACTCGCTCCTCAGATCCAAAATTGTAACCTGAACTCCAGCCTTGTGATTCATCCATATCATAACCATTCAAAGTATAAAAGCGAATCCACAATCCCAATTTATGTGCATGATTAACCAATGATCGTAAGCGTAGATTTTCAGTTTTAGACCAGTTATTATTAAACCTGTCTCTCTCCACGACTGACCAGGAATTATTCCACCAGCGTCGATAGTTTGTTGCTCCGCGTGATGCCATTTTTTCTGGCGGAACTTCAACACTATCGCCAAAAGTATGGATGGCACCAAAAACGCGCAACTTCTCTCCAATTTTCACCGCAGTAAAGAATGTTTGTTTCTGTACGTCATTATTTCCTGTCAAAACTAATACTGGTTTTTTTTGCATTTGTTTAACTTCATTTCCATCATGCAACCTTTCGGCCGTGCACAGCCATTCTTCATATTCTCCTAATAAATTCCAAACTGTTAAATGATGTTCTGGTTCATTTGTTTTGAAATCAAGATTTAAGGTGATTAGCGGCCAATTTTGCCTGTTTCCATTACGAAGGGCTTCTTCAACAACAGACCTTATTCGTTCAAAAAAGTATTCGCGCATTGTTGGTTCATTTCCCAGGTAAGGCTCGCCATGGGAAACAATAGACCATGAATTTCCGCTCAAACTATCAGTGTACCAAACCAGGTCTTGTTCAATTGCAATGGGCATACCACTGCTTAACGCTCGTTCAATTCTGTCTTCCCACCTCCCGTGATTGGGATAACAGTTGTGAGCATCAAGTAATGTGCGACTTCCCGGAGTAAAAGGAGTTGATCCATCCTTTGAGCAGGCGACTAAAACAGTCAAGATTAAAACAATGATTAATATGACAACAAGAACATGAGTTTGTTTTTTCATCATTTTCTTTTATCCTCTAAATAGCGTTTTAGCACGTAAATCCCATCTGGACAATATTTTTCATATTTACTTTTTAAAATAACTTCATCAAGATTCATGAAACTCCCACTTTCAACTTCTTCTTCCTGCAAAATAATATCGCCTTCATAAGAACAGGAATACGCTTTGCCCCAGACTTTCATTTTGCTTTCTTTGAAGAAAAACTCAAAAAGTTCAAACAGGGGAACATCTTTAATTCCCACTTCTTCTTCAAGCTCTCTTTTCGCAGATTCATCGTAGGTCTCTCCTGCAGTTACAACTCCTCCAGAAACAACATCATAATACCCTGGGTACACATCTTTTGTTTTGGTACGTTTTTGAACAAAAATTTCTTTTTTTGAATTGAAAACTAAAATATAGGTCGCACGATGAATTAAACCTAATTTACGCATTTTAGATCGAGGTTCTGAACCGATTTGCGTATTGTTTTCATCGACAATTATTGCAATTTCATTCTTACTCATATTAAACTATCTCTTATTAGTTTCTTTTTTATTGATTCACTTCCTCTCCGATTTCTTTCAATTTGGAAATTTTAAAACATGGGACCATTAATATTAATCAAGTCCTCAGACCAGAGAATGCTACCCAAAACATTTTTCATAGCATGCCGATTTATTTCAATTATCCATTTTTCAGTCTTGTCATCAAAATATTTTATTTCATTTTTTACAGGAGAATAGCCGCTGGATGAATAAATTTCCTTTTCTCCAAACAGCATCGAAAATGGAAATTTATTTTCTTTCAGCCAATTGTGTGTTTTGACCAGCATTTTCTTAACGCTCCCTTTTCCTCTATAGTCGGGATGAACGCAAACTTCTGCAACACCACCAATTGGAAATTCACCATTTTCTGTATTTATTTTTTTTTCATGCAATGCTAAATGAGCTACGATTATGTTGTTTTCTTCTATGTACCACCTATGTTGGGGCATTTCTTTGCAATAGCGTCTATATTGAAAAACCGGATCTTTTAGAAAGCAAATACTCAATAAAGCAATTAATTTTTTGTTTAGTGTTTCATCTACCTTTGAGTCTTGTATGTATTTTATGTTGTTCATATTAGGTTTTTTTTGATTATTTTAATTGACTGTTTTTATTCAAATAATAAATTTGCCACCGAGTCACCGAGTACACAGAGAAAAGCCAACTGTATACACTGTATTCTTTCTGTTTTTGACTCTATGCGCTCTGGGACTCCGTGGCTACATAGTTACAAATCAACAACTTCTTTATTACGCCGTGACAATTCCGCACCAAAAACCATTAAATATGAATCCAGAGTATCTTGCGGATCTGACAATATCAAATTTGGATCATCTTTAAGGATGGCAGTTAAAAAGTTATTCATTAATCCATCATCACCTCCGCCATGTCCTGCTAACAAAGGATTATCTGTTATATCTACCTTAATGGTTTCAGTCTTTTCTGTGAGAAAATCATAGTGTTTTATTACCTTTCCGTCCCCGTACAGCTCTCCCTTTGTTCCGAAAATAATCGTTTTTCTAAATGCCATTTTATTAAATCCGGTCATAGTGAATGAAGCCGTTTTGTTGCCTTCAAATTGCATAATAACAACCTGGTTGTCAACCACATCATTATCGCACTCGTAAACGCAACGTCCATATGGACCGGTTCTTAAAGCTTCTGTAACGCCTTTTACCGTTGTATCACTTGTCAGAATATCGACAGGCCAACTTTTGTGATTTTTCTCTGCAAATCTCAAATATACTTTTTTTGCTGAATAAGGACACTCCGGTTCAGCAGCACAATCAAGACATCTTTTTGATGCATTTGTTGGTTTTTTTTCTTTGCGAAAATGGTTTAAGCTGCCGAATGATGAGACAAAGCGACAATGGGTTACCATGATATAGCGAATCCAATCCAGGTCATGACAGGATTTTGTCATCAGCATAAAAGACGATTCGTCTTCTTTTCTCCAGTTACCCCTGACAAAGGAATGAGCTTGATGCCAGTAGCCAACCGGTTCCAGGTGCTGGATATTTACAATCTCTCCAATAGTGCCCGAATCAATAATAGCTTTGAGTCTTTGTGTAAAAGGTGTGTAACGCAGCACGTGACAGACTGAAAAATAAATCTTATTTCTCTCCACAGCTTCTATTATTAACCGGCATTCTTCTTCTGTAGTCGCCATGGGTTTTTCAAGGAGTATGTGGTAGCCTTTTTCTGCAAAAGCAATAGCCGGTTCAGCATGTATATTATCCTGGGTGGCGATAATTACTGCGTCTGCAAATTTATCACGTGTTACAACTTCTTTCCAATCATCAAAGATATTTTGTTCAGGAATGTTGTGCGATTGAACAATCTTTTCCCGATGGAATTGTCTGGGTTCTGCCACGCCGACAACTTTTGCAAGTTCATGATGCCTTAAAATATAATTTGCGTAAGTTTGGCCCCTATTTCCCGCTCCGATAATGAGTACTTTTACTTGATTCATGTATGCTTTTTTCCATGTAATTTTTAACCGGCATTATTCACAAACGATCCGGGAATACAAACATAACTAAATATAAAATAAATTGTTAAACATAATGTTTTGACAATACTAAAATGCAAAACAAATGTCAAAATAATTAAAGTCAAAATAAATTTATCCTTGAAAATTAATCATTATGACTTTAATTATTTTGACTTATTATCTTTTTACTGAATTATTCAAGTTAAGATTTTTTGAGTTTTTTATACCACGCAAAATAAAGCGCAATAGTAAATACAATTGTTATTGTAAGTGTAAGAGCAAATTGCCCCCAGGTACGCATAATCAATGCCATCCACATAAGGAATAAGGACATTTGCCACGGAACTGCCAAGATAAGCGTTAAAATATCCTGGCGATACTCTTTCTTTAATGCTGATTGTTTTTCAATAGACAATTTCTTTCGGTATTTTTTCCAGAAACCAAATGGTTTGGTAACGTTAAAAAAGTTTTCCAGTACTTTTTCTTCTGTAGCAGGAGTTAAGAGGGTTACAACTACTAATATAATTGCTGTAATACTGTTTACTGCAAAGAAAGCTACATATTCCGGAATATCAGGGAAAATGATTTTCTGAAGTATTGCCGCGATCATACCGCCTAAAACGCCAGCGGAAAAACCATACCCGTTCATTCGCGCCCAATACCACCTGGTAAGCAATGGGATAAAAAGACCGGAGCCAATACTCATTGTTATCCAACCCCAGATTTCATTAATATTCCGAATAGTAACACTGAAAAGTAAACCGATTACTACGATAGCGACACAAGAGAGGCGCCCGTGCCAGAGTAATGTTTTTTCAGAAGCTTTTGGATTGATATATGCTTGGTATATATCTTTTACCCAATAAGCTGCGCCGGCATTAATAGTTGAATCGAATGTGGACATGGCGGCTGCCAATAAACCAGCCATTAGAAATCCCTTTATTCCAACCGGTATCATTTTTTTAATCACAATTGGCAAAACAGCTTCAGGATCAACCTCCGCTGCAACTATACTGTTTTCAGGATTATTAAAATAGGATATTCCCATTATAGCAATGGCAGCAATAAATAGCCATCTAAATGAAAGCAGAAATATCCAGAAAGCGGAAAGCAAACCGGCATCCCTGTCATCTTTTGCTGCGAAATATCTTTGCATCATGTATCCGCCAGTACCTCCGCTGCCTTCCAATAGAATCTTGATCAAGTAAAAGAATATTGCTACGCCAAACAGGTTATAGATTGAATAATCCGAAGTTTCCGGGTAAGCTAACTTCCAGGAAGGTTTAATATTGGTCCAGGCTTCTTTTGTCGTTTGTACCAATTCAAAGCCACCTTCTCTTAACGGGTAAGAAACATTAAAAACATCAGGCAGGATAAATTGAGTGAACGCCAGGTAACTGATTGTAATGAGTGTAAAAAATACAAATAAACTCTGAAAGACATCAGTCCAAACCACACCATACAAGCCTGAAGCAACAGTATAAATCAAGGATAAGGTAATGAGAATTAATGCAGCGATAAATCGTGGCTCCATCCCCCAAAATCCCGGGATGCCAAAAAATTCCGCAACGAATTTTCCAGCACCGACAGAAAAATAGGTAACCAGGGCGATTGTCATAATGATCTGTGAAACAGCGCCAATAATTCGTGCCATATCACCGTCCTTCCGCTCTCCGAACCGAAAATGCATCCATTCGGCAATGGTCATCACCTGCGCCCTTCTGTTCCATTTCCCCATGAATGCCAGCAGAAATGCCATCAGCAAGCAAATGCCTCCCCTGATTTCAATAAAAAAACCGCTCACACCAAGAGCAAAAATTAAAGCGGTATTAATCATGGTTCCGGTTACATCAAAATTTGATGCCATTCCCGAGGCGCCCAATACCCACCATGGCATTGATCTGCCACCCAAAAAATATGAGTCAATATTGGATGACGCTTTTTTCTGAAAATATAGACCAACCAGGATCATTCCCAATAGATAAGTAGCAATAATAGTCATATCAATGAATGACATTTTTTCTCCTTGGTAAATGATATATTATTAAAAATAATAATTCGGAGTACATCGCCTTTATGCGATGCGCAATCCACAAAGGTCTTCCTTACTTTGAAACTATTAGGGCTAATTGATTTGCTATTGCAGAGATTGCACTCCAAATTTGGTTAATACAAAGCCTCAAAATCATACTTCCCACTACCAACCTGTAATTCCAATTTTTTATCTAACTTTGTAATTTTATGAACTCCTTTAACCTGCCCCACTGGTTTTCCACTCTCCAAAACCTGCGAACTATCATTGGTCTGAAGATGTATTGTGGCATTTGTATTCGGTGGCACTTCAACCTTCACATAAATCTTATTATCTTTTATCTGCCAATCAACACCTATCTTTCCTCGAATTGAATTATATTCACCCTTTGCCCATTTAAGGCTGCCACCTGGTTTGGGATGAATGACAAAATGTTTGAATCCCGGATTTCTTTCATCAAATTTTATTCCTAATAAATTTTCATACATCCACTCTCCCACTGCGCCAAAAGCGTAGTGGTTGAAGGAGTTCATACCCGGGTTTTGGAAGCCACGACCAGCAACAAAAGCATCCCAGCGTTCCCAGGTAGTGGTTGCACCTTGCTTAATGCTGTAGCCCCAGGAAGGCAACCGTTCACTTTCAATCAGTTTATAAGCCACTTCATTGTAACCCATTTTTGTTAATTCTTTCATCAAAGGAATTGTACTGTGAAATCCCGTTGAAATTCTTCCGTCATATCGCTCTATTTGTTTGTTCATTAATTCGGCAGCTTTGGACTCGTATTCAGGTGGAAGCAAATCATAATAAAGCGCTAAAGCATACCCAGCCTGGGTATCACCTTCAAGCTTTCCATCTTCTTTTAAAAATTCTTCAACAAACCGATGTTTTATTTTTGATAATATTTCTTCATACCGTTTTACATCATTTTCCCTATCAAGAATAGCAGCCATTTTTGAAAGGATACGGCACGAGTTTGCAAACATTGTTGTCGTGTATAACAAATAAGGCACTTCTCCCCCTTTTTCCGGGTAACCTTCGGCTTTGATCGTATTCCCATTGAGCCAATCGCTATACTTATTTCCCCTACCATTCTTCCAGATAAAATCGGGGTTGTTTGAAATAATATTTTCAATAAAACGTACGGCGGATGGATAATGCTCTTTTAAAATCCGCTTATCGCCGTAGTTCTGATATAATCTCCATGGTACAACAACGCCTGCATCTGCCCAACCAGGCACATCAGAAAATCGTTTTTCCGGCTCATAAGGGTGCGGTGCAAAATCAGGATAACGACCATCCTTTGTTTGCGCATCACGAATATCTGTGATCCATTTGGTGTAAAATGCTGCCATATCCATATTATAAATGGATGTCTGGGCAAATACCATGGCATCGCCCATCCAGCCCATACGTTCATCACGTTGGGGACAGTCAGTGGGAACGCTGTGCATGTTTCCCCTTTGGCTCCAAACGATGTTTTGCATGAGCTTATTCAACATTTCATTGGAACATTCAAATTTACTTGTGATTGGCGGATCCGAGGCAACTGCTTTTCCAACCAGCATATCGAGAGAAGGCTTTGAGGTTAATCCTGTTACTTCAACATATTGAAATCCATGGTAAGTGAATCGAGGCTCAAAATCTTTTTCACCTTTACCGTCCAGAATAAATTTATCTATTTGAACTGCTGATTTCAGATTTTCTGTATGAAGTGTGCCATCAAGATTTAACATTTCTCCATGACGAAGTGTAATTTCTTTGCCTGCCGGTCCATCAAGCCGAATCCGACACCATCCAGCCATATTTTGACCCATATTAAAAATGTAAGTTACTGGTTTCGGCTCTGTAATTTCAATCGGCTTTACGTTTTTAACGATACGTATTGGCTCGTTCATTTGTGCAACCAAGTTAGCTTTCATAGATTTGTCAACTGTAATTGATTCCCATTTTGAATCATCAAATCCGGGTTTGTCCCAATTTGGTTGTTCTTTGCGGGTATCATAAGTTTCACCCAGAAAATTATCCGCGCTGCGAATTGGTCCATCAAGGAAGATCTTCCAGCTCCCATCTGAAACAATAGTTTGTACGTTCCCATCCTTCCTTACAACATCTAATCGCATTAATAAGCGCCGGTCCAATCCATACGGACCACGGCGAGGATAATTTTTGTCCCAACGCACTGGTCCAAGCCTGCCAGCATACCAGCCATCTGCAAGCACAGCACCAATGACATTTTCTCCCTGTGAAAGAAATTCAGTTACATCATAAGTCTGGTATTGTACACGTTTTAAATAATCTGTCCATTCCGGGGCTAACACATGATTTCCAACCTTCTTACCATTTAATCGAAGTTCATAATCTCCTAAACTGGTTACATATAAATAAGCATAATCCATTTCTTCACTGACAGCAAATGATTTGCGCAGCAAAGGACTGGGCGGAATTCTTTTTTTTCCAATTTCCGGATTTTCTTTTGGAGCGCCAATCCATTCTGCTTCCCAATCAGAATTTTCAAGCAGTCCCATTGTAAACATTGCTGTATCGCTCCAATCTGACTTTTCTCCGTTTTTATCCCAAACCTGAACTTTCCAAAAACAACGCACCTTTGATTGTAATGGCTTTCCATTGTACACAATCTGAATACTTTTATCTGACTCAATTTTCCCGCTATCCCATAAATCACCTTTATTCCCATCCAGTTTTTCCTTACTTGAAGCCATAAGAATTTGATACGCTGATTGTTTCTGATCACGCTTGTTTGATTCCAGAATCCAACTAAATCTTGGTTTTGTAACATCGATACCCAAAGGATTGCGGAGGTATTCACAGCGTAAATAATCTGCGTGTATTCCTTCTACTTTTTTAAAATTAGTCTCATTTGATTGGCTTTTTGAATTAGATATTGAAATCATGATTACTCCGAAAAGGATAAGAATAAAAAACATTGTATCAATTTTTTTGTAATTTAGCATATTTATTCCTCGAATCATTGTAAAAAACATTTGTTCAACGGATAAAAACTGATGTGGTGATAATTATTAACTTTTAGTAGTTTACAAAAACTGATGTGGTGATATTTATTAACTTTTAGTAGTTTACCAAATTAGTATCTTAAAATGTTGCATCTTTTCACAAGGAAAACTGTTAAACAAAAATAATGACTTTATTTTTCACAAGTCCGTTGGGTTGTTTCTATCAGTTGGATTTTCATTAGTTATTTTCAACAAAAAAACACATCACTAACTATCTATAGTATTACAAGTCAAATCTTCGTTTTTTGTGCAAAAGAATTTCTAACCCAGATCAATTAACTTTCATACCGAAAAGGCTGAGGCGAAGGCAAAGGCGAAGCAAGGTATAAGATTCAAGGATTAAGGATATTCTT
>JADHVV010000228.1 GCA_016783825.1 Candidatus Zhuqueibacterota bacterium
CGTGAGCTTAATGGGTTATGAACATCAAGCAGAAACCATAACTTACACAGAAAGTCAACTTGATTCAATGGGTATAATCTGGACATTAAAATTTGAAGAAGATGGCACCGCAGAACAAACAACAAATATGAGTGCCCCCCTGGTGACATTTCCGGGTACGTGGAGTACATCGGGTAATAAACTTACTTTGGAATTGACAGCGACGACAGGCGAAGTTGGGACAATGACATACGAATACGCCATTGACGGAAATATATTAAAACTTAATTGGGATATGCCAACAGGAGCGAAATTGTATGCGGAGCTTACAAAGCAGTGATTGCGTAGCAAATTTGAGATGGCTTTGTAAGCAAAGCGAGTCTTTTGCATTGGTCAAAAAGGAAACTGGGTAATTAGTTGATTGGGTAATTGGAATATATAACATTGATAAAATTATCACCCAATTTCCTTATTACCTAATTACCTTTCAAAATTCATAAAACAAATGTATAATAATTCGTTTTGTGGCATTTTAAAAAACATTGGAAAAGTAAATCAATGAAACATTTAGCTTACGGAATAAAATTCATAATAAATCATCAAATTCTCAAAAAGACCACGCCTTTGATTTGCGGATTGGTGCTTCACAATAAATGCAATTTGCGGTGCCGGCATTGTAACATACCTGGTCGCGGCGCGAAAAAATTAAGTTTTGAAGAAACGACATCTGTTATCAGTTCTTTTTACAAAAAAGGCGGACGCACGCTATATTTAGAAGGCGGCGAACCTTTTATCTGGCGTGACGGAAGTAATTCTATTGAAGACGTTGTAACGTATTCCCATAAAATCGGTTATTATGCGACAGTTATTTATACAAACGGAACTATTCCCATAAACACTTCTGCCGATACAGTATTTATCAGCATTGACGGACTCCAGAAAACGCATGATTTTTTAAGAGGGGAATCTTTCAACAAAATAGAAAAAAATATACTTGAATCTTCGCATCCTTCGCTTTATATTAATTATACAATTAACAATTTTAATAAGGATGAAATTGAAAGATTTTGCCTGTACATAAATGAGATACAACAAATACGAGGAATATTTTTTTATTTTCACACACCCTATTATGGATATGATGAATTGTATTTAGAGCCAACTGAAAAAAATAAAGTTTTACACAAGCTGTTGAAATATAAAAATAAATATAAAATATTGAACTCCAGGGCGGGCCTAAAGTGCGCACTAAAAAATGACTGGAAGCGACCATTAAATATTTGCCAGGTTTATGAAAAAGGAACAACTTATAACTGCTGTCGTTTTTCCGGTGATCCTGAATTATGTCGAAACTGTGGATATTTGAGTTATGCGGAAATACATCAGACTTTAAATTTGAAGCCCTCGGCTATTTTAAATGCACTAAAATATTTTTGATAATGAAAAAATATTTCAAAGTAATTACCTTTCTCATATTGATTTTACCTGCCTTTTTATATGGCGGTCAAGAAAATGACTTAAAATATGAATTCATCAAAACTGATTCTTCATACTCATTTCGAGGAAGTTTTGTTGTAAATGCTGATTTTGATTGTCTGATTGATGTGGTATATAAATTTGAGAATATTTCAAAATATACATCAGGTGCAAAATCCATAAAATTATTAAGGCAGGGTGAAAAATGGTACGAGGTAACTTATACCTATCGGAAACTCATATTCTTTGAAAATAAATCCATCTGGCGTAGAGCGCTGGAACGGGATGAAGGTAAGGTTGTTTTTGAAATGATATCGAGTAAGAACAATGTTAGTATTATGCCTGATGTGCTTTCATCCAAGGGATATTATCAGATTAAGCCTGAAAACGAAGGCTTTCGTGTGGAGTACTTTCAAGAGTGCACGTTAAAACCAGGGCTTTTGAAAAATACATATATTAACAAGGCGAAAAAAGAGGCGATTAAGTTTTTGGATCTATTCAAAAAATATGTTGAAAAAATGTGTGATTAGCCTGATTAGGTAACTGGGTAATTGGTAGATTGGGTAATTGAGTATAAATACAGAATAGATCAAGGTCAAGGTTGAGATCAAGAAATAATCATTTTATTTTTTTTCTTGATCTCAATCTCAACCTTATTTAGCTATTGAGGAGTCTTCAATGATCGATAATTACATCAGAAAAAAGATCAGCAGATTATTTACCGGGGAGAATGAAATTGCCCTGCAAAACAGAACACCATCGCACGAAGAATTAACCAATAAATTCCAGGATATCGATGAATTGGGAATTTATCTTCACATACCATTCTGTGAACAGATATGCCCGTACTGTCCTTATAATAAAGAGATTTATTGCCCTGATATAGCAAAAAGATACACGGCTGCCGTCAAAAAAGAGATCGACTTCTATTCTGATATTGTTGGTAAGAAACCGATAACCTCATTTTATATTGGGGGCGGGACGCCCACCACCATGCTTCATAGCGGTATTGAAGACATGCTCACACACATTTTCGACACGTTTAATATGCAGTGCGAAATACACATGGAAAGCCACCCCAATCATTTGAGTTCGGACAATCTTAAAACAATAAAATCAATGGGCGTAACAAATTTAAGTATTGGTGTAGAATCACTTCAAGACAAGCATTTGAATACGCTTCGGCGACCATATACTACGGATGAAGCAAAGGCAACGGTTGGTCGAGCTGTCAATATGGATTTTAAATGTGTTAACCTGGACTTCATGTTTGCATTGCCAGATCAGACTTACGAAGAGATTGAAGAAGCGGGACAAACTTTGGTTGATATGGGAGTCAACCAGGTGGCAACTTATCCCCTGTTTAAATTCCCATACACAAAAATGGGAAGCGATGGAGGAGAAAATGGTTATAATATTTCCACTGTACTTAAAAGAAGAAAGATGCTAAAGATTTTAGAAGATAAGTTTTACAATGCAGGCTTTGAAAGATCATCCGTCTGGGCATTTACGAAAAAAGGAATTCCAAAGTATTGCTCGGTTACCGTTCCCTTGTACATCGGGCTTGGTGCCAGTGGCAGCACGTACCTGAAAGACATTTTCTATCTCAATACATTCAACGCAGCAGAGTATGTAAAAGCCTTTGAAAACGGTAAAACAGCTATTGCCCTATCACTGGATCTAACAGAAAAAATGCAAATGGCGGGCTGGCTTTACTGGCGGATTTATGAAACCAAGTTTATAAAATCAAGCTTCAAAAAAAGATTTGTAAAAGATTTTGATCGTGTTTATGGAAAATATTTCAAGCCACTTTCTCACTTCGGATTCTTAAAAGAAAATGGCAAGCAGATAGTTCTTACTGACAAAGGCAGCTATTGGCTGCATGCGTTTGAAGACTTTTTTTCCATTGATTATATTAGCAAACTCTGGGGGACTTCAAAACAGGAGCCGTGGATTAATGAAGTGGTTTTGTAAAATAAATTTGGTATCATTTAATAAAAATTTAACGTGCGAAAGCGAGAGTGAAACGTCAAACGTCAAAAGTGAAACGAAAAAATTTTAATCTGTCTTTTACTTCTCACATTTCACGTTTGACGTCTCACAAAAATTATAGTACAACACTTTTCTAAATAAACATTTGTCTAATAGTAAATTTTAATTAAAACAATGGAGGCAATCATGATCGAAAAAGTTCATCAACACATCGTAACCGAGCTGCAACAAAGCTCACGAACCGACACTATATTTGTGATAACTGCGGTACTCTTCAATCTCATTGTTCTGGCAATTAACTCAGGGATTGCAAGTAACGCAGTCTCTAAAAATCCAAATCCCAGTAATGATTTTGTTTTGACTATTTTTATTATTATGACTATAATAGTTAACTGTGTGGCAATCACTGCATTGCTCACCGGCAAAGACACCCGGAAAAAGCTACTCAACGGATTAATATCAATGTATCAGGATAATAATGTTGATAAATATTATGACTCATCTTTATTAAAAGGATACAGTACAAGATATTTTTTCTTTTCAGTCGTAATTATAAGTCTTGCATTGACTTCAATAGCAGTACCTTTGGTAATTCGACTTTCATAAGTTGCTGCCACGGAGACTCGGAGACACAGAGTTGTTTACTAAAAAAACTCCGTGTACTCTGTGGCTCCGTGGCTAAAAAATTTTACGGATATTTGACACTTCTCATAGTTTAATCGGAGGCAAAGAAATGAAAACTAATTTTTCCAAATCAAAAATGTTAATTATTTTTTTAATCTTAACTTTAACCAGGTGTGCAGCATTCAAGTCGAGCATTAAAGGGAAGTTTGATTCTCCAGGAGAAAAAAATTACGGAGCAGACAGGGTGAGCGTATTTTTTATTTTCAGTCATCTGCGACAAACAAAGGGTTACGATGCCATTCCCAAATTGGATAATAAATATCAACGGATTCGGGGATTTGATGATTTCTTTCAGGATGCTCTGAATGAATTTGGCAATATTAGTCGTTATTCAACTTATACGGAGTACGCATCTGACGTCAACGAACCGGAACGACGCGCGCTAAGGGACAGTTTGAGTCAAACACATGATTATATCATCAAAATGAAAATTAAAAGGGAAAAGTCATTTTCCAAATATTTTTTAGGCGTCATCGCATCAACAGTGACTGCTACATTGTTTCCTGTGCCTTACACAAATTCATATTCAGTTGATGTTGAGCTTTTTAATGCAAAAGGGCAATTAGTCAAAAATTATTCTCGGAAGTCTTCAATTGCAAAATGGGTGCAGTCAGCATTGATTTTTCTTTATCCTTTTCACCCTGAAAAAAGAAAACGGGAAGAAATTTATGTGGAATTTTTGCATGATATTTTTAAACAAATTGAGACGGAGAAAGTGTTGAAGAAATACTCTAAATAAAATTATTTCTATTGACATTCTGATATTTTATATTATAAGCAAATGTTTGAGAGAATGAAAATACAAAATGTTCAACAAAAAAATAATTCATGTATGCTGCGAGGTGAATAATGGCGGTTCGAGAGGTTTCTTGGAAAGTTTCCGATAAAATGTATAATGAAATGACACAAGTTCAAAAGGAACTTTCCTTTTCCAGTTTAAAGGATATGGTATCCCTGGCCGTGCAAAGATATTTAGCAGAAATACGGCATGAAACTTGGTGGATTGATTTCCGCAAATTGCAACAACAAGTTCGTACAACAGGTGGCTTCAAATTAGGTCAAACGAAAGAGGAACTTATCGCCAACCTGAGGGAACAACGCCGTCAAATATTTGAGTCTGATTATGAAAATATGTATTGACAGCAATCAATATTCTAAAAACGAAACGAAAGGAGTGATGGATCGTTCCCAAGCAGATACGATTTTTTGCACTGATAGAATTTAATTTCAACACTCCAATATTCCATCGATCCATCACTCTATTCCTTTTAATCTCTGATATTAGTTAGACTTGATAGGTTACAAACTAAACTGAATCCGCCCGTTGTAGAACGCACCATTCATACCAAACTGGGTAACCCGCCTGCTATAGATGAACCTTTCACCGCTTCTGTTGGCATCTTTCTGATGCTCATCCGGGAAGGTGTTTAAAATATTATTTGCCCCAATAGAGAGCCCGACTCCTTTAAGAATTTCATAAGACAGATCAACATCCAGCAGTGTTTTAGCCGAGAACGTCTCATCATAATCCGGGTTGGTGGGTTTGTATTGAATTTCACCATAATAAGTCGCCCGGGCTGAAGCGCTAATACGCCCCAGGTTATAACGTGCTGAAAAACTTGCTTTATTCCTTGGCAGCGCATCTTCGAGACGGTTTCGTTCTTCACGATTGAACAATGTGTTTTTTACAGCCTCCAAATCGCCGCCTGCAAATTTATTTGCCACTCCTTCAGGTATATTAGTTGCTTCCACTTCTGTCTTTGTCATGTTGCCCGATCCTGTTAACGTAAGTCGTCCTTCACCCAATGTAGCATGATAGACAGCCACGACGTCAATCCCGTTAGTTTTTGTATCAACCGCATTTGCAAAAAATTGTGCCTGGCCAACGCCTGATTTTTCAAACGGTTTTAAAATGTCCGCTACAATCGGATCACTATCGCTAAACCTGCTTGACAGCACAATTCGATCTTTGATTGTTACGCTATAAACATCGGCAGTAATTGAAAAGTTATCGAGCGGTCTGGCAGTAAAACCAGCACTAAAATTGACCGAGATTTCTTCTTTTAAATCCGGAATTCCAAATGCTTTAGTAACCGGGCTATTATTGCTGCCGGTAAGGACGCGTTTGGATAGGTTGTTATTATCATCGAGAACATGTTATTACCGTTAGAAAAATTCCAATTTTTCCGTCCTAAAAGTTTCCAGTTAAGACAAAATTTTAATACAAGAGCGTACTTTTCCTTGCACTAAAATTAGCGTTTTTATAAAATAAGTATGTAGAGGACGTAGAGGAA
>JADHVV010000229.1 GCA_016783825.1 Candidatus Zhuqueibacterota bacterium
TGCCCGACCACAACAATTTTTTTTGGGTCATTTATACCTATTGGATATGTGCTTTCATTTGTTACATTCTTAATACCTGGTATTGCGTCGAAATCGTAGCCCATCAGGCGACAGGCAACAGCATCGATAGCAACAGGGTCAATACCAGCTAATAAAAAATGTGAATTGTAAGGATTGTCTCCACCAGCATTCTTTTCATTAGCTATAATACCGTCCAAGACGTTTAGATATTTTCGTTGCTTTTCTGTATTCAAAATGCCATTTTTGTCAACATATATAAGTATTTTATTTACATCTAAAATACTTCTCCAAAAAATATCGTTATTAAAATAATAAATATTTCCATCAAATCTGGTGCCTGTTTTACAATGAGGTATACGGCTCCAATTTGAAGTACCATTGTCATAAGTACTACATAAAGTACTCCCAACTTGGTTTTTCAAGCATAATGTAACCATCATTGTCCAATGATTTTTCATTTTCGGGACATTAATAATAACATCTGAATTTAACACGACATCATTAACTGCATACCATCCTGCTACTTCTCCTCCGGGATTAATCCCTTGGGGATCTGAGCTCGAATAATAGCCGTGATTAAATAATGTTTCACCAAACGAGGCGCCTAAATCGTAATCGCTATAACCACTTCCGGCAAATGCGCTATTACCTCCTAAATTAATCCAGTGCCAATTCGTACGATCGTTAAGGTTAACAACTTCAATTTCATTTTCTGGATAAATATCTTGTAATAAATTGACCATATCTCTGTAATTTGTGTTAGTAATTATTTCCTCTGTTGACGTATAGCCTGGTCCTCCGTCTCCAACATAAACTTTATAAGCACCAGAAAGAACAGCCATATCAATTAACGGTCTTACAACAGCAGGATGTGTGTATGCTGCTCCATTATCTGAAATCAAGTTAGGTTTAATTAATACAGTATCACCATCATTTATTAATTCTCTGAGTGGATTTAAAGTGTCCCCCAGAGATAATTCAGATACAGTCTTCCAGACTAAATTGTATGCAGGATTCTGTTGTTTATCATAAGGTGGTATCAGTCCATAATAAACTAAAGGATCATAATAAAAGCTGACTAATGATGGAGATTGCGTCTGCTTTGTTGATTTATTATCAAATCGATCAGAATTCGTATAAGTATTTGCAAGCATACTTGCTGAAAATGTTTTTTGTATGGTTCTACTTCCTTTTTCTTTGAGATTGCTCTCATGATAACTTTGATAGGTTTGAAAGACAATAACGCCCACAATAAATGCAACGACTATTTTTATTACCTTCTGATAATTGTTATTGACAATTTTCATAACCTGTTGATAAAATGGAAAAATAAATGGAACAAAAACTGAACCCCAATAAAAAGCAACCTGAGACAGGGCAATTCTTTGACAAGGATAAAAAGCTCTACTCGGTTTTGTAATTACTCTGAATAAAAACCAGGCGGTTGCTATTATTGCAATCAAAAAAGCATTATACTTAAATTTCTTAATTTTATTTAACATTGTTAATTTCCATTATTATCGTTTTTTATACTCAACAAGTTATAATAACAATATAAATATTGACAAAGTAAATTTTTCATTTATAGATTAGCGAAATTGAAATCACTCGTTCATTATTTTATTTTCAACATTTTAATATTCTGCAATTTATCCCCCGAACTAATCGAGCAGATATAAACACCACTTGGTACTTCAACTCCATCTTCATTTAATCCATCCCATCTAACTTCAAATTCACCAGCTTTTTGATAATTATTTGTCAATCTCTTTATGAGTTTTCCAGTTACATCATAAATATTTATTATTGTCAATTTTGGTTCACGCCAACCTAATGTGTAGCGAATTGTGGTTTCGGGATTAAACGGATTAGGATAGTTTTGAAAAAGCTGGAATATTTCTGATAAATTTTTTTCTGAAAACTCCTTGACAAAAGCAATCTTTTTTTTCGGTTGGGGAAAGTCATTCACCAATAACTGATTAATCTGGATTTCTGACTGTTCGTTGCTACTATTATTCCGGTTAAATACAATCTCAAATATCGGAGAGTACATTTCCAATTTATGTTTTTTGATGGCAAAACCACCTAATGCTAACAATCCTTGAGTATTATTTTCTACAATATTAAAAACATCAGATGATAAGTTCCTTTTTAGCCCAACATAATTAAGTTCAGCAGGATTATATCTCAACTTCAAGTCAATCGAAGTCAATTCAACTGGTTCACTTAATCTGACTTTCAGAGAGATGGTGTTACTGTCAATTTGTACTACTTCAATGTTTGCAATAATATTTGAAGACGTTTGAGATAACAAATTTGTCGCTGACCAGCTACCATTAACATCACCAATTACAACGGCAGTGTAGTCCTGATTTGTTTGGTTGGAGTTTAATGAAGGATAATTTCGCTCAAGTGGATCAAACCACCAGTCGCCTATTGTTATACTATCAGGTAATTGTTGCCCAATAGAATGTCTGAGTATCAAGGATGCATCCCACATCAGTATTTTTCCGTCGCCATCAACATCAGCGGTGAGTGTTTGATATTGATTGGGAGTAATTATTCCAAATGTGAATTGAGATGTTTGGTAGGCATCCTGACTGGTGATTGTCAAACTGTTCTGGTCTGTGCCGGAAACCTTTGATGGTGTTACTGTATAATCAATACCACCTTGCAGATCATTGAAACCATAGTTTCCATCTGCATCAGTTAATGTTATAATATTATTTGGCATTAAATTCAGCTCTACATTTGGAACAGGTGTATCCCCTTCATAATATTTTACTGTTCCGGATATGTTAAATAGTGGATTATCTTTGATGGTAAAATCACTGTTACTAATATCAAAACAAGCTGAATTAGCAGCATCCTCAACTCGGATTCTGCAATGTGTTTGATCTGAACTGACGTCCGGTAATGTCCAATCCCATCTGCCATCATCAGGAGTTGAATTTGTTAAAATTGTCCAGTTTGATCCGCTATTGGTGCTGTACCTGATACGCACATTTCCGCTGGTGTTAACTGATTGCCAACGGATGGCATGGGTTGATCCTTCATCCCAGGACTCACCGCCATTGGGATCATCTACTGTTATATTACAACTAGATTGAATGGTAAAATCACTATTACTGATATCATAACAGGCTGAATTAGCTGCATCTTCAACCCGGACTCTACAATTTGTTTTATCGGAGGTTACATCTGGTAAATTCCAATCCCATCTGCCATCATCAGGCGTGGAATTTGTTAAAATCGTCCAGTTTGAACCACTATTGGTGCTATACCTGATCCTAACATTTCCACTGGTACTAACTGAATGCCAGCGGATCGCATGTGTCGAACCTTCGTCCCATACTTCGCCTCCATTGGGATCATCGACTGTGATGGAACAATTTGGGATATTTTTTATAGTAAAATCATTATCACTACCATCCCAGCATGTGTTTTCGTTTACATCCATAATCATGACCCTGCAGCGTGTTTTGTCGGAATCTACATATGGCAAAGTCCATGACCAGCTGCCGTCATCTGGAGTCGAACCTGTCAACAAATTCCATTCATTAAAACGGTCAGTGCCATACCAGACACTTACATTACCGCTTGTGCCACTTGAATGCCAGCGAATTGTATGCGTGGAACCTTCATCCCATGATTCACCTCCATTGGGATCATCGACTGTGATGGAGCATGATTCGTCAGCATAGTAAATTTTTATTTCAAAATAATCTATATATCCATTATTTCCAAATGCTTGATCACATACCTTTAAATGACACTCAATATACTCGTTAGGAATAATTTCGCCGTTATAACAATCAATTTCTCTCCAATTTAAATAAATGTCTTGATCAGATTCAGGATCGTCATCTAGACCATTATCGTTACAACTTCCATATCCAGCCCAAAGAAATTCATCTTCTGAACCATAGCACGAAGAATTCCAATTAAAGTCCCAAAAATCAAAACACCCAAGGCTAACCCATAATTCAGAAACACATGGATGGACAATTAAAGTTCGAATTTTTATATTAGTAACTATTTTACCAGCATAACTAGAGGTGTTCAATCTCACTATTGAAACTCCGAAAGATGAGCAAAAACGATCAGGTGCCCAAGGATCGGGGATAAATTCGTCATCGGGATTATAACTATAAATGTAGTTTTCGATATAATTAAGATTATTTGGTTCTTTAAAAACAAGATTTTGATATTGTGAAGCAACTATATTCTTATAATAATAATTTCCGATGATTGTATGTTCAATATTTAACATATTTAGCTCATTCAAAGATGAATGGTTGAACAAAAATTCATTGTCTTCATAAATATATTTTATATTATTAAATTTCAGTATTTTTAATGATTCTTCAGGATGATTAAATTTCACTATATAAAGCGGTTCGGAATTTAGGGTATTGTTAGTAATTTGTGTATTTTGTTTATCTTCCCCCAATTTAGTAACCTGCCAACTACGACTTTTATTAAATAGCTAGAAAATATGAACAGGTATACAACTAATAATTTAATTATAAGCTGTTTAATGTTTATTAAAGGTTTCATTTTTTAACTCTTATAATCAGTCAAATAGAAGATCTTAAATGTTAGATTTTATGCTGCCATCATTTTGATAATATTAGCTTTCTATTTACAATTACATTTTCAACAGATAATTGGTATATATAAATACCGCTACCTACCAGATTCTTTTGAGCATCACGAGAATCCCAATCTATCGAATGAAATCCTTCTTTTTGAAATCCATTGAACAAAAGTTTCACCTGTCTGCCTTTTATGTCAAATATTTGTATTGAGACATTAGAAGGTTTTGGCAATGTATATGATATTGTTGTATTTGTATTAAACGGATTAGGATAGTTTTGAAACAAAGTAAATGATTCAATTATATTAAATTTATTCCCAATAGAAATAATCTGCCTAAAATTTTGAGCAGCTTCACCGTTAATTGAAAAATCTAAAATATCTAAAGTTGTGCTTTCCTCTTTTTCTTTCGCAGTAAAATAGAACTCTAATAAACCGTCAGAAATAATTTTAGGTTTGTCAGTTAACAAGCCACATACAAGACTTCCATTTTCTTCTTTTTCATACAATATAAAATTTTGGCATTGTGAAGTTTTGCTCACTCGGTTAAGTGATACAATTGTTGGATCATAATTAATTCTTACAAAAGCAGTTAAAATTTGCTGACTTGTGTTTATGGGCAATTTTAAAGAGAAATCACCCCCGGGCTGAACTTGAACAGGCTCGCCTAAAGATATGAAATTTCCATCACCTTTGGTTAAAAGTGGTGGACTGGGCCAATCTGCATTCACATCTCCAAGAACGATTGCTTCATAGTTTTGGTTGGTTTTATTTGAAGTTAAATTGGAATAAGATCTGTTTGAAGGATCAAATTCCCATTCGCCAACATAAGAATCAGTAGAAAGTGGCGGACCTACTACGGCGTAGTATAAGATTAATGCAGCATCATACATTTGAACTGTCCCATTCCGGTCCACATCAGCGGCTTTTTGTTGATTTGAATTTAACTGTGACATTCCAAATGATGCTTTTGCGGCTAAACTTGCATCTGAAGCATGAATGCAATTGGGTTTTAAATGATTGAATCGACTGATAGTAGGCGTTATTAAATAGTTTGCTCCAGGCGTTAAATTTATAAATTGATAACTACCGTCAATCTTTGTCATTTCAGAACTTCCACCCCCAATAATGGCCATATTCACATAAGGCACCGGTTCAGTACTGCCATAATAATAAACATAACCTGATATATCTGGTTTATCTTCTTCTACTGTAAAAATTCCTATCTGTACATCTGCACTTGGTGACCCGCTGTTAAATATCAATTTAGAAATTTCAAGATTTGATTGAGTTCCATGAGATCCAATAACATCAAAGACTATTTTTACCAGTGTTCCGGTGCCAGTGAGTTCTGATGTTCCATATCCCGCGACTTGAATTTGTCCCGATGCTGTGGTGTTTACTTCAGCAGCTTGCCAGGATTCGGTCATTGTGCCCGTTGTATTCACCCCAGTTGCATTTAATACATTGCTATTGTAATTTAAAATTAATTTATAAGAGATAATACCCATGCCAGTAACATCTGTCAAAATTAAAATCGGTATATCAATTTTTGAGCCCGATGTTGCTTTTAAACCTGTGGGGAAACGAACTAATACTACATCTCCTCCTGTTGATTGGTAATTAGCGATAATATTTTTAGGCGTATTCATTCGAACAGAATAGGGATTCGATGATCCAGTCCCACTGCCACTCCAATGAGAGAAAGAGTAGTCAGTATTTGCTTGTGCTTGGAGACTGACATTAGTTCCGTTTATAAACCATTCATCCGAAGGAATGATGTT
>JADHVV010000054.1 GCA_016783825.1 Candidatus Zhuqueibacterota bacterium
AAATGAAGCCCATTCATGCTGATAGTTCCATATTAATACCGGGGTGAAAACCAAAAAAGCTAAAAACAATCCCAAGTAGGGGTGGATAGTAAATAACCAGCGCCTTTGCACTTTTGATAATAAAATATACAGAAAAATCCCCGGTACAATAAGGATAGCTGTATATTTACTCAATAATCCAAGCCCCAAAGCGATTCCTGTAAAATACCACCACTTCCAATGTTGAGATTCGTTTAATCTAATAAGGAAATAAATGATCAGCGCCCAAAAGAACAACAGTGGCACATCCGGAGTTATTATTGTCGCCCCGATCGGAAAAAGCACGCTGCAATTTATGATTATCACCGCAAGCAAAGCCCATTTGGAACTATTAAAAAGTCGAATGGTGATTTCATAAATTAGAAACATCAAACCCGCCGACAACATAATGCTTCCCAACCGGATAAAAAATACTGAATCACTGCCAAGAGCCGTAAAAAAGGCAATAATCCAGGCTGCCATGGGTGGGTGGTCAAAATAGCTTAACGCAAGGTTTTTAGCGTACTTCCAGTAATATGCTTCTTGAGGAACCAGGGGGACAAAATTCACATAGATCATTCTAAAAACAGAAATTGAGATAAAAAAAATGATAAATATTTTTTTATTTTTATCCATGATGAACCATTTTTTTAAATTGAAAATGTAACGACTATTTGGAATTATCAGAGTTTTGAGTTTAGACCTGCTTTACTAAACCTTATCTTACTGTACAATATATTGTATCTTTAATTTTCAATAGTTCCAATGCATTGCTATAATGAAAAGTTTACTAAGGTTTAGTAAAGCTATTTTACTATTTTATTCTGAAACTTAAGACGCTCTTATGACAATTTAGAGTATTACCAGTTGAATCTTTGTTTTTTGTGCCTGTACAGTTACCTTAATATTTTCAAAGGAATACAGACTGTGCAAAAGTTATTAAATCCAGATCAAATAACTCATACAACGAAAAGGCTGAGGCGAAGGCTAAGGCGGAGCAAGGTAGAAGATTAAAGGATTAAGGATTTTTTTCTTCCTTCGCCTCAGCCTTTGCCTGCACTTTAGTGCGCTGGGAATTAATAGGCAACAATTTTATTTAACCTGAATTATTCATAAAAATTAAAATAGGTATAATTTATTTAATTACAAGTTGTTAAACATAAACGATATTTGAAACTCAATTTTTGTCTTTTCTTTAATGTATGAATAATTCGGGTTATCCCGCAACCTATTTTTTAAGATCATCTTTTATCTCATCCCAAATTTCATCCATTTCATTTAACGACATCTCCTCAAAAGTCTGTTTATTCTGTTTAACTTTTTCTTCCATTTTTTTGAACCGGCAGGCAAATTTTTCCACTGATAATCGAAGTGAATCTTCCGGGTTCACTTGAATAAATCTTGATAAATTTACCATAGTAAACAACAAATCCCCAAACTCTTCTTCGATATTTTTGGAATTTTTATTTTTAATAGCTTGTTTTAATTCGTTAAATTCTTCCTCAACCTTTTCAAAAACAGGAAGTGTGTTGTCCCAATCAAATCCAACGGTAGCTGCTTTTTGTTGAATCCGGTGGGCTCTGAGAAGTGAAGGAAGTTGTTTCGGCACACCATCTATCACTGATCTGTCCGAATCCTCTTTTTTTTTCATCTTTTCCCAGTTAACTGTCTGCTCCTCCGCTGTTTTTATTACGGTGTCTCCAAAAACATTCGGATGCCGATGGATTAGTTTTTTGTTAATATTTTCTACAACATCCCGGATATCAAATCGACCTTCTTCTTTTGCAATTTGCGACTGAAATATAACCTGTAATAACAAATCGCCCAATTCATTTTTTAATTCATCATAACGGGCTTCATCGATCAGTTCTAACACTTCGTAAGTTTCTTCCAATAAATACTGTCTTAATGACTCATGAGTCTGTTCTTTATCCCAGGGACATCCTTGCTCTCCCCTGAGTCCCGCCATTATTTCTACCAGTTTTGCAAATTGGTCTTTTATCTTTTCCAAATTGTTCATATACTTTGCTCCAGACTGCTTTTTATTCTCGTTAAGCTTAAAATGTAACTCTCAACTAAAATATTTCTTTTAACTTTTTTTATCTGTTCGCATAAATTTTGTATGGTTTCTTATTGACGATGAATGCTATTTTTATATCAAATCCTTTGTTTCTAAAATTCCAAAAATCAAAAACCAAACTTATTAAAACTCCAAAAACCAAGCAACAAATTCCAAATAAGCTCCAATTTCCAAATTCCAAACTATTGATATTGGAATTTGAGATTTGGAATTTATTTGAAATTTGGATTTTGGAGCTTGGGATTTTAAAAAAGCACCCTTCCCGCCCCGACATATCTTGATTGATAATACTTTTCTTTCAAGCTCGAAACAATAACCCCGTAATTTGTGCTGGCATGAGCAAAATAATTGCTCCCGAGATAAATTCCAACATGCCCGATGCTGCCGTTTCGGTTAATACTAAAAAAGACCAAATCCCCTAACCTCAAATCCGAAGTGGATATTCGAGTACTGCGTGAGAATTGTTGTGAAGCATTGTGAGGAAGTTTCATTTTAAAACTCTCTTGAAAAACCTTATAAACGAATCCCGAACAATCCATGCCCCTGCGTGTATCACCGCCAAATTTGTAGGGTGTGCCAATGTAGGCTTTAATGGGATAAAACAATTTTCTTAAACGAAAGTCACGATTTTCTTTTTCAATTTTTTTAATTCTTTCAAAAGATTTTTGAACTATTTTTTTTTGATTGCGAGGGGATGGGCGTCTTTCAATATGTCGAGGCGCACAAGATGAGTAGACAATTATTATTATCAGAAAAAATAAGATTTGGTTTTTTTTCATTTTTAATGCCTTTGATAAATACTTTTCATTAAATGAATAATAAAATTAAAATAAAGTAAAATAGATTTAAATGCAATCTTTTTTTTGAGGAACTAATAAGATCTTAATATATCCCATTTAATTAAGGGGGTGGGATAAAATAAGTTGATTATTATAACCATATAAGCTATTGTTTTTTAATGGTTCTAAAATTTCAAATCACCAAGTTATTTAATCCCACCCCCTAAATTTCTCGAAATAGAAAAAATTGCTTGAAATTTGCTACCAATTATTGTATATTTTTTAAAAAGAGGGATAAGAAACCTACAGTTCGATATAATTTTTTTCAACCGAAATTGTGCTAATATTATTTATCTTTTTTTTTCAATATTAGCAGATATAAAATAATATAGAGTTTAAAATGAGAAGCAAATTATTATTAGGGATTGTATTGTTTTCTTTCTTAGTGATTATTAATTGTAATAAAAAATCACCTTTATTTTCGGAACAAGCAATACAACCAAAACAATTAACTTCAACTGGGCTGGACTCTAAATGTTTCTGGTCACCAAATGGGGAATATATTGCTTTTCGTTCAGCAAGAAATACATATATTCCAAATTCATCCTGGCTAATATCCGAGCTTTGGATAATGAATAAAGATGGCTCAAATCAACTCCCCTTAATTTTAGCTGATGAACTATATAAAACTACAAATGTTGTTAGTGTTTCATGGGCTCAGAATTCAGTTGAAATGTTGGTACATTTTTATGTTCACTCAATACCAAATAAAAGTGAAATTTGGCGAATAAATACCAATGGAGATAAAATAAGATTATCATCGCCAAATGATTGGGCAGAACGACCATGTTATTCACCTGACGGTACAAAAATAGCATTTATAATTCAAGGAGCAAATCCGCCTGAAGGATCACTCATATATAGACTTTATGTCGCAAATGTTGATCTCTCGGATACCCTTCTTATTGAAAAAGGGCTTATTAGCGACTATAAATGGAAGAGTGATTCTGAAGGTTTAATCTATTCATTATATGATCGACCAAGGGAAAATTATGATTTATGGGAATTCTCGTTGAATGGAGCTGATAAATTTAGAATTTCAGAGACATCTGAAAATGAAGAGACATTATCCTGTTCACATGACGGTAAATATATTGCATATTCTGATTGGAATGTTGTATACATCACACCGACAAATAAATTTAATCCTAAACAAATTATAAACGATGCCCGTTTACCTCGATGGATTCCAAATAGAAGTCTTATTTTACTTCTTAGTGAAAAAACTCTGGATAACAACAAATTTTGGACAGAGTCCTGGATAGTTGACCTTCACGGGAATGTAATTAAAAAGATTGCAGAAGGAGAAGCAAGTTGGGCTTCTTTTTCTCCAACTGGAGATTATTTTGTTTTTTCCGTAAATGGAAATATTTGGCTCGATTATCTGCCTTATTAAATTTGTAAACTGATAGTTACTGCTAATAAGAATTTTAAACGGTTGATCTTAAGAAATAAAGGAGGAAAATAAATGAGAAAAAAATATGATTCAAAATTATTAACTATCTTTATAATTACCATTGTTCTGGGGATTAATTGTGAAACCAAATCGCCAACAGCACCAGCTAATACCATCAGTTGGCAGCAGACTAACGGCCCTTACGGTGGAGATGTCTATTCAATTGCCATTAATTCCCAGGGACACATTTTTGTCGGAGGAACATGCATTTATCGCTCGACCGACAATGGCAGCCATTGGACTTACCAGGACATGGATGGGATCAGAGTTAACTCTCTTTTTATCGATCAATTCAACGGACACATTTACGCAATGACAAAAGAAGGATTGATGCGATCCATTGATAATGGTGAAAATTGGTCACAATTGAAAATCGATTATTCATCCGATGATTTTACCTGCTTTGTACAAAAATCCGATGGTTGCATTTTTGCTGCCAGGCTGCAGGGTGTATATCGATCACAAGATAATGGAGAGAATTGGAAAATCTTTTATGTCGATGACACAATTGTTAAAGCGCTTGCTATTCATCCCAACGGCTCTATTTATGCCGGAACGTACAACGGAATTTACCTGTCAACAGATAATGGCGAAAATTGGAAACATGTTGCTCTGGGTGCGCGCATCATCGCATTAGCCATTAATTCCAACGGGCATTTTTTTGCCGGTACCAGAGACGGAATCTATCGCTCCATAGATAACGGAAAAACATGGTCGTTCACTAACTTTGATACGCCAGTGCGGTCGATACTCATTAATTCATCAGGGCTAATATTTGCTAAAACAAATTTCAGCTTATTCCGCTCATCGGATAATGGCGATAATTGGTTCCAGGTTGACTTTGAAGGTTATATTGGTGCTTTTGCTATTGATTCTCTTGATCACTTATTTATTGCCGGAAGGGGAGTTTTCCGTTCAACCGATAACGGTGATAATTGGACTGAAGTGGATATCAACATATTTAATACAGTGGAATATCTTGCCGTGAATTCTTTCGGGCATATTTTTGCCGTAGCTTCGGACAATTTGTATCGCTCGCTGGATAATGGCAACAATTGGGAGAGAATAAGCTCATTGAACTCACACGTCTTTTCAGTTGGCATCAGTCCCAAAGATATTATTTTTGTTTCTACAGCAAATGGTATTTTCCGGTCAAGCGACAATGGGGATAGTTGGGTTCAAGCCAACAGCGGATTAAGTTTCGGTAGTTTCAAATTTTTTTCCTTCAATTCAATGGGACATATTTTTACTGGCAGGGGGCTCTCTTCTGCATGGATTTTTGGCGGCATCTACCGTTCAATAGATAATGGTAACCACTGGACTTGTGTCTCTCGAGTTGATTTTGTAACTTCAATTGAAATAGTGGCAATAGGATACATTGTTAACAACCGTTCCATTCAATTTGAACAAATTTTTGCAGTTACTGGTGAAAGTATTTTGACCTCAGTTGATAATGGCAATGGCTGGAAAAAGCTGAAAAACATAGATTTTGACTGGATTAAAAGTATAAAGAGCAATCCCAGGGGGCATCTTTTTATTAACACAAATGATGGCATTTACCGATCGACAGATTACGGCGCTACCTGGACGGCGCGGCACTCCGGGCATGATATAAGGTTTATAAAGATCGATTCAAAAGGGCATATTTATGCGGTTACTTATTCAGGTATAATCCGCTCGACCAACGACTTTGTTGGTTGGCGTGATGTGAGTTCAGGTCTTGAACATTATAGAGTTCAGTGTTTAACCTTCAGCTCCAAAAATTATATATTTGCCGGGACAAGTGGCGGTGGTGTATTTCGGTGTTCTGATAATTAATGACAAAAAGGAGTTATAATGAAACAAATGATTAAACTTACTCCACAGCAGATTATTCTTATCAGCAGTCTATTATTCATTTTTTATTCATCAACTGCTTCAGGTCAAACAGAAAATAAATTTGCTACTCAAGGTACAAAAGAACTTGGTGGGAGTATTTCATTCCAAAGGCTCACTCCGGTTTTCAATGGAAGGAGCGGAGAAGCAACAACTATTTTCTCGTTGGCTCCGTATTTTGGTTTCTTTGTTTATAATGGATTTGAAATAGGTTTTAATCCTGCAGAAATCACAGTGATCAATCAATACGGAAATTCGATAACACAGACGACGATTTGTATTGCGCCATCATACAACATTAAGGTCGGCGACAAAATATTTTTCTTTTTTGAGGCGCAGGTTGGCTATGCCCACAAATCAAGCGGGAAAATTAAAGAAAACGGAATTAGTTGGGGCGGTCGCACTGGTGCGAAACTTGCCCTGACTAACAGGGGATTGCTCAATTTGAGTTTGCAGTATTTCAGTTTGACTTTGAATCAAAAAGAAGTATCGAACAGGAATGGATTTAATCAACTGCTTTTTTCAACTGGCTGGACAATTTGGTTTTAATGATTGTTTTTTATAAGAAACTTTTTAATTTTAAAAACGTTTAAGTAAAGCAGTTTGGGGACGAAACTGGCTTCGACGGGGGTCGAGGGAGTGCAGATGGCATACCGAGGTCCTGGTTCCTCGTTAATCTTCCTGGAAACAAATTTAAACGCAGATAACTATGCGTATGCAATGGCTGCCTAATTAAGGCGCCCGTGTTATTAGAGTCTTACCTGCCAGGCTCTGATAACGCGACGATAATGACAGGTTAGTTCTTTTATTTGCCTGAGATAAAAGAGCGAAATTTAATCGGGCTGGCTCTCTTAGAAGCTTTGTTTGTTGTGCTTCAAGGAGTGAGATTGAACAATAGACTAAGTATGTAGAGGTCTGTAAGACCGGGCCTTCGGACGCGGGTTCGACTCCCGCCGTCTCCACAAAATTGAAATGCCAGGTGCTTTGAAAGTGCCTGGCATTTTTTTTGAGAAAGGTTGAAGCAATTTGGGATTGATTATTTTTGTCAGCTAAAATAGCAATTTAAAACATTAGTATCAAGAACGAGTAAACTTTTCTTTAACATGCTTTTCCCAGGCTGTTTTTTCATTTTTTTCTTTAGTTGAAAGTTTTTTAGCGTACTTTTTTAAGCTACCGCCAATTTCAAAAATAGAGCTGATGGGCTTTAAAATTATTTCTGTTTTTCTCATCTCGATTTCCAAAATATCAGTATCCAATTGATCATGAATTTTTTTGAATTGCAATTTGTCCTTGAAATTTCAAACTATCTGTATGATTTTTCAAGGTAAAATTTAGCCTATTACATTATTATTTCTTATCAATAATCGCACCCGCTACTATATTCGCTACTTTACTCCTCAAAGCGACAACCGAACCCTTATCAAACGGATGAACCCGATTGGTCAGTAATATAACAAATGTTTTGGTTTCCGGGTCAATCCAAATTGAAGTGCCGGTGTATCCCGAATGACCGTAGGAACGTGGTCCAAATAAATCACCGCCATTTGTTGCATAAGCAGAATTCAAATCCCAGCCAAGTCCGCGACCAGCGAATTCGACTTCAGGATAAAGCTCGGTTTTTCGTTCAACTGTCAAAGGGCTTAAAATTCGTGTGCCGTTAAATTTACCTTTATTAAGCATCATCTGGGCAAAAATTGCCATATCATCTGCCGTTGAGAATAATCCTGCATTCCCGGAAATACCTGCCTGTAAACGCGCTAATGGATCGTGCACAACGCCAATCAATGGTTTTCCATCGATCACTTCTGTTGGCACACACAAAGGTTTAAACTCTTTTGCTGGAGTATAAAATGTGTGCTTCATTTTCAGTGGTTCAAAAATATTTTTAGCAGAAAATTCAGCCACAGTTTGTCCGGTGATCCTTTTGATAATATTAGCTAACGTGATGAATCCCAAACAGCTGTAATGAAATTTTTCACCCGGTGGATTTGTCTTGTTTAGTTTAGCAATATAAACAACCAGGGAATCCAAATCACACGGTCTTCCCAAAATTTTAGCTGCTTCATTTGCGTTGGTGTAGGGCAATAATCCTGACGTATGTGTCAGCAAATGCCAGATTCGAGCGTCTTTTTTAGTATTGCCATCTTCATCAACGAAAGTCGAAAATTCGGGAATATACTGTTTGACTTTATCCGACAAACGGATATGTCCCTGTTCAATCATGATCATGATTGAAGTAGCTGTTGCCACCGGTTTAGTTACAGAAGCCAAATCAAAAATTTGATCAATTTTCATGGGCTTTTTCTCGGGGATTAATTGGCTAAAGCCAAATGCTTTTCGTGTCACTATCTTCCCTTTTCGAGCCACCAAAATAGCAGCTCCTGGTATTTCTTCTTTCTCAATCGCTGTCTCAATGAGCGGATTCAACAGGAGTAACCGCGAAGAAGACATGCCAACTTCCTCCGGTTTTACAATTGGCAGAGATTGTGTCAGCGCCTTACCGACAAATAGAACCAATATGATTAAGGATAATAAAAATTGATTATTTTTCATTTTCATTCCTTTCAACATAGTTTAGTAAAAATTTCTTGGAGTGCATCAAAATTGAAGTTGTCAAAATAATTTAAGTCAAAATAATGTATTAGTTCACCTGTCATTCCGGTTGAAGCGAAGCGGAATACCGGAATCTCCATAGAATAACTTTCGGATGTTTATTTGCGCAGAAAGTATAAATTTTCAGGAGATTCCGGCTAAAAAAATGCCGGAATGACAGCGCTGGTTTAGAGTGGTGAACTATCACAAAATAATTAATTTATCTGTTATTTATTGGAATTTGAGATTTGGAATTTGTTTGGAAATTGGTATTTGTTATTTGGATTTTTTCAAAATAGACATTTACATTTTGTTACCTTCAAAATCTTATTCTTCAGTCAGGTTAGTAAACGAATAATCCCCCGGTCTATCTTCACTCATATCAACGATTGTATAAGCCAAGCGGTCAACACCCAGTTCTTCAAACAATTGTAGAATTTTTATATTCACATTCTCCCGCACCTGCTCATGTTCTTTCCAGGCTGTTGTTTTCGTAAAATAATAAAGCCTGATAATCCGGCTGTTTCCCTCTAATTCCCTGAAGTTAACCATGTGAAATTCCTGGTGCACATCTTCATCATAAGATAAGATTTCACGCAATCCCTGGAGCAATTTTTCCATTGTCTTTGCCTGAATTCCATCGATTTTAAAATTGTATTTCACCCGGCGCTTAAACATCCGCGACCAGTTTTTCACAACTGCGCTGGCAATAGTTGAATTTGGTACAATGGAAACTGTTTTATCAAAATTACGAAATTTAGTGCTTCTTAAACCAATCTCTTCAACATCAGCATCAATTATTTTTCCTTCATCCAAACACACCCAGTCTCCTTCAACAAAAAGTTTATCCAAATAAATTATACCACAACCGAACCAGTTAGCGATAATATCTTTAAAAACCAATCCTAACGTCAAACCCACTCCACCAAAAAGCCCCAGTAAGGCTGCTGCTGACTTGCCTAAAAAAATCTCAGAGAATTTTATAACGACGATTATAACCAAAATGACCCGGACAAGTTTTTTTAAATAAGGCAACAAAAGATCATCTAATTCAGTCCGGGTACGTTTTGCCACTTTTTCAAGATAAAAAATAATAAGGTCAGTTCCGCGATAAAGGAAAAAACATATGACAATAATGAAGAATAGTTGAAATCCCTGTGTGATTATTCCCTCAATCGGTATTAGATACTCTGCCAATATAATTCTGGCAAAATAAAAACCAATACCAACAATTATTAGTCGCAGGGGTCCTTCAATTGCTTTTAATAAAAGTTCATCAAATTGTGTTGTTGTTTTTTCGGTAAACCGGTTGACATATTTTATGATAATGTGTGAAAACAGCTTTCTGATAAGGAACGAAAAAATAATGACCAACAAGGCTATTGCTAAAACAGACATTGGGATACCTAATACGGTTACGGTTTTAAAATATTGTAAAATATTTTCCATCTTATTTTCCTTCTGTTAAAATAAATCAATTAAGTTATTCTAATAGACTATAGTTTCGAGTTTCAGCATAAAAAGTTGAATAGCTTTACTAAACCTTGATGAGTTGGTCGATATATCAATACATAGATTCCGCGAAACGGTGAAATACAATTTACAATACAGTAAGATTAGGTTTAGTAAAGCTAATTGAAAATTAAAACTCAAATTATTAAACATAAATTATAAAGAATCATTTTATAAATGTCAATATTTATTTTGGATATTAATTTTTATTCACAAAAACGGCTTGCTTCTTTATCAAATTTTTAATAATTTCTTTGCACTAACAACTAAATAATGCGGGTAATGTTCTGTGTTTTTCATTTTTAAGACAACTCTTTTCTTGCTGTTTTTCCTTTATTTTCTTTTGTTGCTACGATTATGGGGCGGATTAAGAAAATTAAAAACATGTTCAGGAAACAACCTGGAACCAGTTTCCGTAATTGTTGCCATGAAAAATGAAGAAAAAAATGTTCGACAGTGCTTGGACTCACTTATTAATCAGAATTACCCAAGAAATTTATTGGAAATTTTTATCATTGACGATGGGTCAACAGACAAAACGTCATTGATACTGGATGAATATAATAGAAAAAACACTTTTGTTTCTGTTTTAAAAATTGATAGCAGCGAGCCAATTCACAGAGGTAAAAAAAATGCGTTAACCAGGACAATAAAAAAAAGTAACGGGAAAATATTATTGTTCACTGATGCGGATTGTGTTCCACAGAAAAACTGGGTTCGTTCGATGACGTCTTGCTTTGATTCAAAAGTGGGACTTGTAGTTGGATTTTCCCCGTTGATTGATCCCTCAAATTCCCTGTTTGGGAATATACTTAAAATTGATAGCCTTGCTGCCGGAATAGTAGCTGCCGGATCAATTGGGCTGAACAAAGCTGTTACCTGTACTGGAAGGAATCTCGCTTATCGCCGGGAAGTGTTCGATCAAATAAATGGATTTGAAAAAATTATGAACAGCATTTCCGGAGATGACGATTTGTTCCTGCAATTAGTGAAAAAGAAAACAAATTGGGAGACCAGGTACGCAACACAAATTGAGTCGATTGTCCCCAGTTTTCAAACGAAATCTTTCACTGGATTTTTTCGCCAAAAGAGACGCCACCTTTCAGCCGGGAAATATTATAATTTTAAGGTTCAAATAGGATATTTTTTATTTCATTTGGCAAATTTATGTTTTTTTCTTTTCTTATTATTTTCAGTTTTTTCAGGAAAATTTCTTTTAATTTCATTTAGTCTATTCTTGAGTAAATTAATAGTTGACTGGATTTTATTAAAAGCTGGATGTCTTATATTTAGCATGGTTTTTACTTTCTCCACTTTTCTTTTTTGGGAAGTGTTTTTTCTGTTTTATCACCTGGTTATTGGGCCTGTTTCGTGGATTGGAAAGATTAAGTGGTGAGTGGTTTGTGGTGAGTAGTGAGTGGTTATTGGTGATTTGTTACTTGTAGAATTATCTCCAATCCGCCGGCGGAAAACAATCTTCGGCAGATAACCACGATAGATTGATTCGCCGAAGGAGAACCCAACAGATTTTCTCTTTTTAGTAATTTCTATAAACGTATCACACACTACGGTTCTTATTTAGATTTGAGTAAATTCATCAATGATAAACCACCAAAAAACCTGGGACAATTACCACAAGCTTGCCGAGTTTCGCGGGGAGTTTGTTGCTGAAACAATTGTCCAATTTACAAAAATAAAAAATAAAGATGTTTTGGACATTGGCTGCGGCGATGGCGGTACATCTTTGAAACTCACACAATTAGGCGCACAGGTCACTGCAATTGATATTCGTCCGGATATATTTGATAAATTTAAAAATACAGGTGTTAAATTCATCCACGGCTCAGTTGAACATTTTTCTTTTAAAAAAGAGAAATTTGACATCATCATTTTGCAGGATGTTTTAGAACACATTCCGCATCCTGAAACAACGATCCAAAAGTGCAAATCAATACTCTCCGAAACAGGTATAATTTATATTTCAACTCCAAACAGGCTTTCGTTGTTGAATGTGTTTGGCGATCCGCATTGGAGCCTGCCATTTGTTTCACTGCTATCCAGAAAATGGGTAAGGTTGTTTGTTAAGGATATTTTTCGGAAAGACCGCAGACAACGGGAAGACTGGGCAGCATTGCTTTCTTTATTCAAGCTAAGAAAATTATTGAACAGGAATCAGTTTGAAATGATTTTTGTAAATTCGCTTGCAGTAAAATATTTATTTGAAAAACCGGAGTCCATTGTTTGCAAGTCGTCTCATATTAAATTGATAAATTGGATGCAACAAACCGGCTTTGATCAGTGGATTAAAAAAATTGTAAATGATAAATTTGGGATTTTTAATTATTTTGTTAATCCGACATGGTATGTTGTTGTTTTGCATAAAGGGCAAAAAAATACTGAATTCAAAATAAGAACATTTTAAAGGTAATTTGGTAATAAGGTAATTGGGTAATAAAAATTCAATCAGTATTGTGAATTCCTAATTACCCAATGAACTATTTACCCAGTTACCTTCTTGATTTTGGTTTGTTCATCACAGGTGTTTTATATGAAAGAAATTTTCTGGATTTCAGTTTTTAAAGCAGCAACATTTAGAAAAACTATCAACAGTTTGAAAGTAATCACTTCTCTATTTTTATCCAAAATATTAAAACAAAATTTTGTTTGGGGTACGCCATTTATTATTAATATTGAACCGACAGTTGTTTGTAATTTGAAATGCCCTCAGTGTATCACCGGGATGGGTAAAATAAAACGAGACAGCTCTTTTTTAAGTTATAAATTGTACAAACAAATTTTGGATGAATTGGGAAATAATCTCTGGTACCTGCTACTTTACAACCAGGGTGAACCTTTTTTACACAAAGAATTTATTGAGCTCATCGAACTGGCGAAACAAAAAAGAATCTATGTTACGACGAGTACAAATGGTCACTTTTTTGAAAGGGAAGTAGCAGTTGAACGATTGGTGAAAAGCGGGCTCGATTCAATTATTATTTCTTTGGATGGCGCTGATGAAAATACCTACCAAAAATATCGCCACAATGGAGATTTCAAAAAAGTCATTAAGGGAATCAAGCTATTAGCCTATTGTAAGAAAAAATTAAAGTCAAAAACACCGAAGATTTTAATTCAATTTTTAGTGATGAAACATAATGAGCAGCAGTTGGTTAAAATAAAACGGCTCATTAAAAAACTGGGCGCAGATCGTCTTCTGATAAAAACTTTTCAAATTGAAGACAAAAACAAAGCACTTTCATTTTTGCCAAGTAATAAAAAAATTAACCGGTACAAGAATGGGACGAAAAAATTAAATCTAAAAAATAGTGCAAGTAAAGGATGCGCCAGGTTATGGTACAGCACTGTCATCCTTTCTGATGGACGTGTTGTCCCCTGCTGTTTCGATAAAAATGGCGAGTATTCTTTCGGTAAAATTAAAGACAAATCATTAAAAGAAATTTGGACTTCAGATGAATATAAAAACTTCAGATCACAAATCTCACGAAACAGGGGATTCTTCGAAATCTGCCGGAACTGCACCCAGAACCAGAAAATATTTTTCTAAACGATTCCTGGCTTTTTCCATAAAAATTATTGTTGCAGCAGCCGTGATGATTTTGTTAATCAAACGCGTTCAGGGGGAAGAAATAATTTCAGCATTTCGTTCAGCAAGAATATCACTGATTGTATTAGCTTTGCTGCTGCTAATTCCAAACATTTATTTGCAATTTTTCAAATGGAGATACCTGGTGCGATTATTAAAACCGGATGTCGCCAATCGTGAAATAATTCAATCATTGTTTGCCGGATTTACTTTTGGTTTTATCACGCCGGGCAGACTCGGTGAATTTGGACGGGCGTTTTTTATCAAAGATTGTTCCTGGGTAAAATTGTTAGGAGTGTCAGCGATTGATAAACTTTTTTCATTATCGATTGTTATATTTTGGGGGGCGATTGGTTTAATATTTTTTATCGGCAGGCGATTGGATGTTTACACATTTGTTCCGATGATCGTGTTCATTATTATCGCACTGATGGTAATCTACTACATTCTGTTGCATCCATCGGTGATAAAAAGTTTTCTGTACAGTATTAACATCATTCTCCCGTTCCGGGAAAAAATTAAGTTACTAATGAGCAGCCTGGATAATTTCCACAAACCACAGGCTTTCAGGCTTATGTTTTTAAACTTTTGTTTTTTCTGTGTCTTTTTGTTTCAGTATTGTCTGTTAGCCAGCGCTTTTGAAACGACCTATTTTCCCTTAACTTTTTTAGCATTGTCATCTGTTATGCTTGTGAAATCAATGCTGCCCATTTCAATAGGTGACCTTGGAGTTCGCGAAAGCGCAGCAGTGTTTTTTCTTGGGAAAATAGGTTTGGCAGAGTCAACAGCATTTAATGCTTCAATTTTATTGTTCATAATTAATTTGGTGATTCCCAGTTTAATCGGTCTGGTGCTTGTATTAAAATATCGTTTGATTTTTGTAAAAAACAGCAACAATTAAAGACAAAATACCTGTCCCGCTTGTCCCGAGTTTTTTTCGGGGAGCTTTTTTCTTCGGGGATAGACGACAGAATAATAATTAAAAGTGTGGTGGGGTGGATCATTTTGTCGTCCATTCCCGAAAAAAACTCGGGACAGGTATTTTGTCAATTTTTTTATTAAAAGAGTTTACAAGATTACAGATAAATTTCTATGCTCACATTAATCATTTTTTTATTCACATTCCTGACATTAATCTATGCCTACAAAATTTTGTATTTTTACTTTGGATTGTTCAAAATAAAACAAGGGAAAAATAGTGATAAGCAACCAGTCACAATTTTAGTGCCTGCCCGAAATGAAGAAGAAAATATAAAATTCTGCCTGGACTCTTTAATACAGCAAAACTATCCAAAGGAAAAACTCCGCATCATTGTCATTGATGACGACTCAACTGACAGGACTGGAGAAATTGTCAGGGGATATTTTGATAAACATAAATATGTTCAAATGATTCATCTCGAAAAGTGTCCGCCAAACATTTCGCCAAAAAAGAGAGCATTACAAGCCGGCATCGATGCAGCAGAGGGTGAAATCATTTTCACTATTGACGCTGACTGTTGGGCAGAACCTGATTGGCTTAATACAATAATAAATGAATTTTCAGAAAAAGTTGGGATGGTGACCGGTTATGTTTTATTCAACAAAGAGCTTGAAAAAACACTTTTTCATAAAATTCAATCACTGGAATTTTTGGGTTTGACTACAGCCGGGATTGGCAGCATCGGCGCAGGTGACCCGATAATTGCCAATGGCGCCAATTTAGCTTTTCGTCGCCGCACATTTTTTGATGCACAAGGCTATCAAAATGAGAATCACATCATCAGCGGTGATGACGATTTGTTGTTGCAAAATATAAATCAAAAAACCAATTGGCAGATTACCGCTTCAACAAACCCGCAAACTTTTATAAAAACAAAACCTGTTTCCAACTTAAACGATTTTTTTAACCAGAGAATTCGCTGGGCTTCCAAGGGATTGATTTATAAAAAAATGTCGCTGGTCTTTTTCCTGGTATCAGTTTACATTTATTATCTTCTGTTGTTCATCTCATTGCCGTTTGCGCTTTGGTTTCCACTTTATTTTCCGTATCCGCTTTATGCTTTTGGCATCAAATTAATTGTTGATTTTTTATTGATCTTAAAAGCGACATCATTAGTTGGACGCAAAGACTTGAGAAAATATTTTTTGCTCACAGAAATTCTTCAATTGCCTTATATAATTTATGTCGGATTTGCCGGAATTATGGGCGCGTTTAGCTGGAAGGGAAGATGAGATTTTTCAAAATTCCCATAATAATTCAAAGAATCTTCCCCAATATTATTTGGCGGATTCCCCAGGGAAGTAACGAGATTTTTCTCACTTTTGATGATGGCCCCGATGAAATTTTCACGTCACAAATCTTACAAATCCTTCAGAAAGAACAAGTTAGCTCTACTTTTTTTATCCTTGGAGAAAAAGCAAAAACATCGCCTGCGATTGTAAAATCAATTAAAGATTTTGGTCACACAATTGGTTTGCATTCTTTCTTACATCAGTCTCTTATTTATAAGTCAAAGAAAAATATTTTCGATCAACTTTACACGAGCAAAAATTATATAGAGCAATTAACAGGCGAACCAGTGAAATATTTTCGCCCGCCGTTTGGCAGATTTTCTCCTGCTGTAAATAATGTTTGCCGCCAAATTGATTTGCAAATGGTGCTGTGGAATGTAATGAGTTATGATTTTGATTTGAATATTTCCGATAGCTATATTTTCAACCTGGTGGAGACAAAAACCTGTGGGGGCGACATTATCGTTTTTCATGATGGGCATAAAAATTCCGGACGCACTGTCAATATTTTGGAACCTATTATCAATATCTTAAAAAATAAAGGTTTTCATTTGACATCGATTTAATTCGATTAACAAAATTAACCTTGATATTTTAGTATAAATTGTTATATTTAGGATCGCTTGTATAGTTTTGTTATTACAGGTAAAATCATTGTTTTTTGTAAAAGAATTTGCCACGAATTCACAAATTTAATTTGAATAAAATTCGTGAATTCGTGGCGTAGATATTATTAATTGCAACTCGTCGAACCAGGCACTTTGCATTTCATTTCAAAAAAAACAAAACAATATGGAAAAAATTCAGGCACAACAAAAACTCAACCAAATTTTCAAATTAAAACGCTTTTATGACAATCAGTGGGAAACCATCAAACGGCTTTTAAATGGCGAACGGTTGTTATTAATTGAAAAAACCGGTTTTGGAAAATCACTTTGTTATCAATTTCCTGCTACTCAATTTTCGGGAATGACGATAATTTTCTCTCCGTTGATCGCCTTAATGCGTGACCAGGTCAACTATTTAAAATCAATTGGCATTGCTGCTGCTTGTGTTAATAGTGAACAGGATTTGGAACAGAATTCAGACATACTTGAAAAAGCGAAACAGAATCAAATAAAAATTCTTTACATCGCCCCGGAAAGACAGGAAAACCAGCAATGGATTGAAGCGGTGCGACAAATGAATCTATCGATGGTGGTAATCGATGAAGCCCATTGTATTTCTGTTTGGGGGCATGATTTTCGTCCTGCTTTTAGAAGGATCATAAATTTAGTAAAACTGCTGCCGGAGAATTTTCCTGTGTTAGCAACAACAGCCACCGCGACTCAGCAAGTGGCAGACGATATTATGAATCAAATGGGAAAAAACGTTACTTTCATTCGCGGCAACTTATTGCGTGAAAATTTTTCTCTTAATGTTGTAAAAGTAAAAAGTGAAGATGATAAAATGGTCTGGCTGGCTGAATACCTGCAAACAAAGCCGGGCACAGGCATCATTTACACCGGCACCAGGGTGAATACGGATTTGTTCGCTAACTGGCTGCAACATGTCGGTATTTCGGCTGTCAATTATAATGCCGGTCTCGATGCAGAAACACGACAAGAAATTGAAGCGGGACTGATGGCAAACCGCTGGAAATGTATTGTCTCAACCAATGCGCTGGGTATGGGCATTGATAAACCAGATGTTCGTTTTATTATTCATACGCAAATACCGCAGTCTCCGATTCATTATTACCAGGAAATTGGCAGAGCAGGGCGTGATGGAAAAGCAACTGATATTTTCCTCCTTTATAATCCGGCTGATATTGACTTGCCAACTCATTTTATCAAAAACAACAAACCGGCGCTCAAAAAATATTTCCGGGTAATTGAAGCTTTGAAGATCGAGCCATTGGGGGAACATGATTTAATGAGAAATACAAACCTGACGCAAACGCAAGTGAGAGTGATCAGGGCGGATTTAATCGACCAGGGAATTATTAAAGAAGTTATGTATGGCAGCAGCAAAAAATATGAATACCAGTTTGGCGCGCCCGACCTGGACACAAAACCTTTTGAGGCGCTGCGCCAATTTAAATTTTCCGAGTTAGATAAAATTACAGAATATGCCGAATCAAAAACCTGCCGTATGGATTTTCTCTGTTCTTACCTGGGCGACACTTCAGTGGGTAAATGCGAAAAATGCGATAACGATCTTCAAACCGTTTTTTCAGTTGATTTGAATAATTTTTGGCACAAGAAAATCAATGAATTTAAAGATAATTATTTTCCGGAACTTCCGGTTGAGATGAAAACATCAAAAATGGTCAATGGTATCGCTTCATCGTATTATGGATTTTCTAACGTGGGATCTATTATTCATCGATGCAAATATGAGAACGGTGGAGACTTTCCCGGTTTTTTATTGATCAAGACTTTGAAGGCATTTAGATATAAATTCAAAGATGAAAAATTTGATTTGCTCGTTTATGTTCCCCCGACTGAATCCGGAGATTTGGTTAAAAATTTTGCTGAAAAAATTTCTTTGACACTCAACATTCCAATTAGTCACAATTTGAGAAAAATCAGAAATACCGAGCCTCAAAAAGTATTTCAGAATTCAGTGCTAAAACGAGATAATATTAAAAATGCTTTTACCTTTGAGTCTCAATCGTTTTTACAGGGTAAAAAAATATTAGTCGTTGACGATATTTTTGACAGCGGAGCGACTTTCAAAGAAATCGGACGGATGTTTTCTAAATTGGGCGCTTCAAAAATTGCGCCAATAGTAATTGCAAAAACCATCGGTGGGGATATATAGTGGACAATGTTTTTGAACCAGCATATTGGATGGCATTAAGTCATTTACAATATTGGGGCACTGAAAAAATCAATCGTTTGATTATCGACATTTTGGTTAATAAAAAAATTTCATTTAGTGATTTTTTCAATCTTGATGTTAGCGAATGGCAAGCAGAATTTAATATCAACGAAAAACATATAAATGAATTACTCAAAGCCAAATCCGAATTAGCTAATTATTCATTTCTCGCTGAAAGCCTGTTTGAACAAGGTTTCAAGATAATAACGATAAATTCTAAAGAATACTCAAATATTTTAAAGGGTAATTTAAAAACGAAACAGGCGCCTTCAATTTTATACGTTAAAGGCAACATAAAACTTTTAAATGAATCAACAATTGCAATTGTCGGTTCCCGAAAAGCTTCTGATGTCTCGTTGGAATTTACCAAAAATATAGCAAAGGACTTTGCGAAAAATTATCAAGTCGTTGTGAGCGGTTTTGCAAAAGGTGTGGATAAAATGGCGCTCGATGCTACCCTGGAATATAATGGACACAGCATCATTGTTCTGCCCCAGGGAATAAAAACATTTGCCAGCGGTTTTAAGAAATATTATCAAAAAATAATTCAGGGTGATGTATTGGTATTAAGTACTTTCCATCCCAATGTACCGTGGTCGGTTGGATTGGCAATGCAGCGTAATACCTATATTTATGGTTTGGCGGAAAAAATTTATGTGGCAGAATCCGATTCAAAAGGCGGCACCTGGGCCGGAGTAAGTGACGGTTTGAAAAGGGATCGTGAAATTTATGTTCGTTTGCCGGAACCTGGAGAAAAAAATGCCAATAACCTGTTGATCTTACAAGGCGCAATTCCGGTTGATTTTTATGGTAATGAAATTTTGGGGGAAGATGATCTATCCCAAAAACTCAAACAAATTATAAATAACGGGCGATATTCAGCCGATGAAATAAAGAACAAATTGCATTTAAATATTGACACAAAACAATTGAGTAAATTATTATCGGGTTTGAATTTTATTGTTTCAAAAAAAATTAACAGCAATAAATATTTTATGCTTAAGGATGAAAAAAAAGCTCAAGCTGATTTATTTGTATGATTTATTTCAAATTGCATCGAATAAATTTTTAGTCAACCTGTCCACTTTCTTTTGGGCGGAAATGATTAGAGTCAAAATCATTATGTTGCATTTGTTTTAATTATTTTGACTAAAATTATTTTGACCTTTTTATAAAACAGGAGAATAATATACTTGTTCAAAAATATATTTAAAAAATTATTTTTCGTTTTTCTTTTTGTACTAATGTCAAAAATTTCAATCTCCCAATCAGTAAACGTACCCCTCAATCACTGGGCTTATAATTTTTTAGAACGATTGGAAACACGTGGCACTTTCCGAAGTCTTCTGCTGCGAGCCCGCCCGATATCCAGAAATGATCTGACAAAAATATTAGTTCAAATAGAAAAAACAAGTGAACAAAAAAATGTCGGATTCAGCAAATCGGAACTGGATTTATTTGAACAGCTCAAGGGTGAATTTCACGAAGAATTGGGCGAGCTTTCAATCAACACAAATAATAGGTTGCACGAACGTCATTTATTGAAATGGGAAGAAAACAATAACAAATTTAAAATTGATTTAGATTTTCGCCAGAGGTTTGAAATCAATCGTGGTGATCAATTCGATTCGACTAAACGGATTTCCAATACGACCGTGGGGGGAATTATCCAGGGAAAGTTGAAAAACAGCCTGGCATTTTATATCCATTTTAAAAATACGTTGGTAAAAGGCGAAAACATAAAACATGAAAATTACAATCCGGATCAGGGAATGCCAATTGTAATTGCTGGTGAAAATGCGTTTAAAGATGATGCTTCCGCCTACTTTGTCTGGAAGCTCCCCTGGTTTGAACTGGAGTTCGGGCGGGATCAGGCGCAATGGGGCCCCGGTTACCAGGGCAGTTTGATGCTTTCCAGGTTTAATCCTTTATTTGATATGTTAAAAATTCGCGCTGAATTCAACAGGTTTTATTTTACCAGTATTCACGGAGAATTGAAAAGCAGTCACGGGACAAAATATTTTACTGCGCATCGAATTGAATTCCAACCACTTCCCTGGTTATATTTAGCGGGTTCGGAGTCCGTCATTTATGGGAACCGGGATGTTGAAGCGCAATATTTGAATCCAATTATGCCATACCACATTGCAGAGCATCATCTCGGCGACAAAGATAATAATACCATGGCTTTTGAACTGACCATGTTTCCTTTTCGCGGACACAAATTTTATGGCGAATTGTTCCTTGATGATTTTACTTCATCGGAAAATCCGTTTTCGTATTTTGGCAATAAATTTGCTTTTCTAACAGGTCATTTTTGGGTAAATCCTTTGGGAATCTCCAATACAGGTTTCAGAACCGAATACACCAGGATTGAACCTTACGTTTATACGCATCACAAACCAATCAATGTATATCAACATTACAACCAAAATATCGGACACTGGCTGGAACCAAATTCGGATCAATTGTATTTTGAAATTAATAGTCAAATCAATCGCGACTTAAACGTTAAATTTCTGGCAGAACGAATCAGGCACGGTGAGGGAGACATTAATACACCTCATAAAAAAGAAGATGGAATGAAAAAATCTTTTTTATCCGGCGTTGTGGAAACCAGGTGGCGTTTTGGGATTGATATCACTGATCAAATAATACGTGATTTCTTTCTAACTTTGCAATATAATTTTCTTGACACGAAAAACCTGGATCAAATCCCTGGGAAAAATTCCCGGGATAACCAGGTAATTTTTCAACTATCAGTGAATTGGTGAGTTGTGATTGGTTAGTGGTGAGTAGTGGATGGCAAACGACTCATGTTAGTTACTCATTATCACCACTCACCAATCACTACTCACCACTAACCAAAAAAAGCATGATAATCCTTTATTTTATCACAGCCCTTTTAACAATAAGCTATTCATCCATTATTTTTATTTTATTTTTTAGGTTATTTATAAACAAGCCTGGAAAAAATCCGCACGAGCTTTTTGTCTCGGTTGTTGTAGCTGCTCGTAATGAGGAAAAGCACATTGGCAATTGTCTCCAGGCATTAGTTACCCAAAGTTATGCCGAGAGTGCTTACGAGATCATTATTGTTGATGATCGGTCTGTTGACGACACAGCAGCTATCGTTAGAAAATATGCTCAACGAAATCACAATGTCAAGATAATACAAGTTAAAGAATTGCCCGAAAACATTTCTCCTAAAAAAAATGCGTTAGAGACAGGGATTAGGGCTGCAAAAGGTGAAATAATTTTAACAACTGACGCTGACTGTGAACCTGTAAAGGATTGGATAAAAACAGTTGTCACTTATTTTGAACCAGAGGTCGGATTAGTGGCAGGTTTTTCCCCAACGGAATCTTCAGAGAAACCAACGCTTTTTTCAAAATTGTTTACATTAGATTCAATATCTCTGGCAGCCTTGACGGCAAGCAGCTTCAAGACAAAAAAACCATTGACTGTCAGTGGTCGCAACCTGGCTTACCGGAAAAGCGTGTTTGAGGAGATAAACGGTTTTCAAAAAATTAGCCACCACATTTCAGGTGATGATGATCTTTTACTCCACAAAGTCGTTGAAGAAACTAATTGGAAGTTAAATTATGCGCTTGATCCCAGGGCATCAGTCAAAACCCGGATCCCGGATAGTTTCAGACAGTTTGCTAACCAGCGAATCCGTCATGCTTCAAAGGGACGTTTTTATTCAACCTGGCTCAAATTGTTTTTGGCGGGAATTTATTTATTTAATTTGTTATTAATTTTGTTATTGCCAATTTCAATTGTTACCCCAAATGTTTTTATTTTATGGCTCGGCGCAATCGGATTAAAAAGCATTAGTGAGTTTTTATTTCTTTTTCGGTTTGCTGCAATTTTTAATTATAAAAAAATATTTTATGTTTTTCCCCTGGCTGTTTTGCTCCATCCATTTTATGTGGTTGTTTTTGGATTGTGGGGACAGTTTGGGAAGTTTGAGTGGAAAGAATGATGAAATTATGAATAGTAAATATAAAATGCTGAATCACGAATCCGCCAAAAAGACGGCGGATCTTCGGCAGATTTCTACTATAGATTGATTCGCCGAAGGAGAACTTTCAGTTTCACGAATTACACTAATAATAACAAGCAGCTATTCAAGTGAAGACTTTTTTCTCCCACTGAAATGAACTCCCACAGAAATGAAATCAAAAATGTTTTTTTCCGTGACAGTTCTAATTCAGTGGGAGATATAATTTTTTTTTAATTTTTGAATTAGTTGAATAATAATAAGAAAAATAAAAAATAGGGATAAATAATTTGCTTCTTCTAATTATTACAACTATTTATTTTATACTTATCCTCACATTTATTTTTGGATTATTTTTTCCCAATAAACGGACAACTACAAAGAAATTTAAAGTTTCAGTGGTCGTTGCCGCGCGTAACGAGGAAAAAAATATTGGAAATATTTTAGGAGATCTCGTCAATCAAACATACTCCCGGGATTTGTACGAAGTGATAATTGTGAATGATGGATCAGAGGATACGACCAGTGAAATTATTGAACGCTATGTCAGCCAACATCCATTTATTAAACATTTAAAAGCAAAAGCAGATAACAAGAACGGACTGATCGCAAAAAAGAACGCCTTAAACCAGGGCATTCAATCAAGCAGTGGTGAACTCATTTTAACAGCAGACGCAGATTGCCGGGTGAAATCAACCTGGATTGAAACAATGACCTCCTATTTTACAGATGATGTTGGCATGGTTGTAGGCTTTTCCCAATTGGGAAATCCGAAAAAACAATACTCAGTTTTTGAACAACTCCAGGCCGTGGATTTCTTATCGTTAATGGGAGCTGCCCAGGGATCGTTAAATTTGGGGTGCCCTTTGGCAGCATCGGGTCAAAATCTTGCCTATCGCAGGACAACGTTTGATGAAGTAAATGGTTATCAAAAAATAAAAAACCGCATCTCCGGGGACGACGTGCTGCTGCTCCAATTGGTTCACAAATTAACAAATTGGAAAATCAGGTTTGCTCCTTCTGCAAAATCGTTCAACTGGACGCAACCGGAAAGGACGGTCAAATCATTTCTCAACCAACGAAAGCGCTGGGCTAGCAACGGTTCTGTTCAGCTCCGTTTGAACGTAACTTTTTTTATTTTTCTTTCCATTATGTTTTTAGCAAACACAATTTTATTCATCGGGTCTCCATTATATTTTATAATTTATAAGTCGATTCGAGTACCTTTTTTCTGTTTAGCTGCTAAATTTTTAATCGAATTTATGATAATGTATAAAGGATCAAAAATTTACCTGCGAACTGACTTAATAAAATATTTTCCGTTATGGGCGGTTTTACAAATGCCTTATATTGTGTTTACGGGAATTCTTGGCACACTGGGATATTTTAAGTGGAAAGATAGAAGCCATTTTCAGGAATTAACAACATTCAGGACAGATCAGTGAAAAAAATTAGCCAGGTAATTAAAGGTATTTCGCACGGTGTTGGTGGCAGACCATTAAATTCAAGCACGGAAATCAGGTTAACATATTTGTGTTCGCAACGCTGTCGTCAATGCAGTGTTTATGAGCGAACGACAAAACCGGCGATTATGAGCTATGAAAATTTTCAGCTCGTAGCAAAACGATTGAGAGAATATGGCGCGCCTATCGGGTTTATTTCGGGCGGTGAGGCGACGCTTGTTCCGCATCTCGATAAAATATTGCTTGAGGCAAAAAAAACATTTTCCATTGCCACATCACTGGTAACCGGGTTGTACAACAAAACAGAAGTGATCGAATGTTTTGGCAGGATTGCGTTGGAAAACAATATTAATATTCAAACTTCACTCGATGGTCTGGGAAAAATTGGCGATTCGTTGCGCGGTGTGAAAGATTTTTCAGATACAGTTTTAGGGCACATGAAATTACTGTCCGAACTCCGCGGAAATTCAAAATCACTGCTTTATGCCAACATTGTGCTCAATAATTTAAATTTAGACCAGGTGCCTGAATTGATCAAGCAAGCGCGTGACCTCGGTTGGAAAACAACGATTGGTCTTTATCACACGCTTACTGCTACTACCCGAACTGATGACGAAATGAGTTTGCGTCTGGGAAAAAGACTTGATGATGTATTACAATTTTTAGACGGCAATCAAGACATTCTAAATTTAAATTCATTTATCAGGGGAATAAAACCATTCATCGAGAACAAATTTTTTAATATATGTCCGTTTGTCGATTCAAAGTTTCTTTCCACGAGAACAACAATAATGGAAAATGGTGATGTCCATTTATGTTATGGCGCGCCGATTGGCAATATTTTTAAAAACAGTTTGAAAGAGATTTTTAGCAGTGAAGATTACAAACAGCGGCTGGAATCCTATCGCAAATGTCAGGGTTGCTGGACAACGTGTTACACACAGCGATATTTGCTTGTCCATCCACGATCAATAAAAGAACTTTTTGAAAATTATAAAAAAATCAAACTAACCAGGGCGGGAAGGTTGGATTTGGTAAAAAGGTAAATGGGTAATTTGTTTATTAGTAT
>JADHVV010000055.1 GCA_016783825.1 Candidatus Zhuqueibacterota bacterium
AAAGCTATTGCAATATAAGTAATGTTGAAATAAAGTACTGTAAAAGTAATGTAAAACCTGGTTGATGGGTAATAATGAAAAAATGGCACTTTTTAAAGCATCCTGTTGTTATATTTGTTCTGGCACAGTTAGCCTGGTTGTCATTGGTGGGGATTTGGATTTATTGGTACGTTTCCAATTATATCATTTTTGAGCTTGCGGAAGATAAAATTTCGCCGCAACTTGTCTCGAAAAGCATAAATTTGTTTGCACTGATTACCGGGCTTTTCCTGCTGGTTGCAGTTCTTACCGGTATGTATTTGATATTCATTTACCTGAACAGGCAATTGCATTTAACTAAACTTTATGATAACTTTATCGGCAATGTGACACATGAATTGAAATCGCCGTTAGCTTCCATTCAACTTTATCTTGAAACGATGAATATCCGTAATGTACCAAGAACTAAACAAAAAGAGTTTATCGCATTAATGATGAAGGATACAAAACGGCTCAATTATCTCATCAATTCCATTTTGCAGATATCAGGATTGGAACAAAAAAAAATTGCGCACAGTTACGATATTTACAAAGCTGAACCAATTGTTCGAAAAATTATTTCTGAATCGATACAACAATTTAATATTCCCAAAGAAGCTGTTAAAATTATTGGGACAGCGCCTTGTTCGTGTGTGCTTGATACAAACGCATTAAAAATTGTAATTGATAATTTGATTGATAATGCAAACAAATATAGTAAGGAACAGGTTCAATTGAAAATTCAATTAGCCTGTAACTCAAAAAACTTTGTTGCTCAATTTATTGACCAGGGAGTAGGCATCTCCCCAACAGACCAAAAAGATGTGTTCAAAAAATTTCATCGTGTTTCCGATCCGGATAGCCCCAATGTAAAAGGCACCGGCTTGGGGCTTTATTGGGTAAATGAAATAATAAAATACCATGGCGGAAAAATATCATTGTTCAGTGAAGGCAGAGATAAAGGCTCAACATTTAAAATTGAATTACCAATTTATCAAACAGCAAAAAAACGCTATATAAATTCATTGTTAAAAATCTCAACAAAAAAAGTAAAAGAAAATGACTAAAAATCTTTATGCCGGAAACAAAATCCTGTTAGTTGAAGACGAAGAATCATTAGCTGTTGGACTGGAATATAATTTAACAGAAGAAGGCTACAAAGTAACCTGGGCTAATGATGGGAAAAAAGCGCTGGATTTTTTCAAAATAACTGAATTTGATTTGATCATTTTAGATATTATGCTGCCCTACTATGATGGTTTTGAAGTCGCCAAACAAATCCGGGAAAAGTCACCGGAAATTCCCATTCTCATGCTCACTGCACGGACCCATGTAAATGATAAGGTTCATGGATTAGCAATCGGAGCTGACGATTATATGACCAAACCGTTTCATTTGCAGGAATTGCTACTCCGCGTTAAGGGCATGTTGAAACGAAAAATGTGGTATAAGGAGGTTACTACCAGCCAACCGATTTTTCGTTTTGGTGAAAATGAAATCAATTTTGAAAGCTTGCAGGCAACCGCTAAAGGGCAAGTCTTTCTTCTTACTGCTCACGAAGCAATGGTACTAAAATATTTAATTCAGAATAAAGGAAAAATAATCTCACGCAAAGAACTGTTAGAAAAAGTCTGGAACATCACCTCAGAAATCGAAACGCGAACCGTGGATAATTTTATTGTCCGGCTGCGGAAATATTTTGAACCAGATCCGGCTAAACCTGTTTTCATTAAAAGCATTCGCAGCGCGGGGTATATGTTTAATGATGCTGCTTAATTTGATTTTAGATTTTGGATTTACGATTTACGAATTTCTTGATTTTAGATTTACGATTTTCGATTTACGAATTAAAAGATTAAGTCAATTCTATTTTCGATTTCGGAATTATGATTTACGAATTAAAAAAATGACTAATAAGTATCAAATCAATTGTGTCGTAAATCCGAAATCGAAAATCCAAAACAAAATTTTCCCTGACTATAATCATTCCCATAGCTACAATTTCGGATATAAATTATACATGATGTTTCTGATGCAGGGAAACGAAGACTATTTGTGAAATGATGATCTCTGGTAATCAAAACTGCTTTATTGTTCACTACTAATTCAAAAACGTCCTTGTCCTCCAGTCCAGAAGTTGGATTTTCCATGATTCCGGTAACATCATAGCCGGCAGCTTTTAAATACCCGACAACTCCAAAACTGACGCTTTCGTCAACTATAATTTTCATGCAAAAGCCAATTCTTTTTCAGTTGCTAAATATGAAGCATATTCAAGGCATGCTTTTATATCTTCAGTTTCAAGCCTGGGAAAGTTAGATAGAATATCATCATACTCATCACCGGCTGCAAGATGACCTAAAATAATATGTACAGGGATGCGAGTTCCTTTAATACACGGTTCACCACCGCAAATATTTGGATCTGTTACAATTCTGGTATTCATTTTTAACTCCCTATCACAAAAAAATAACTATCATTTGTTAATAAAGATAGCAAGTTCTGCAATTAAAATCAACTTCTTTTTTATATTCAAATCGAATCAGCAAGAAGTGCCCCCGATCATGCCGTTGCAATCCCGCATAAAGCTCAGCAAACAATTCCTTTCGATTTTAGATTTACGATTTACGAATCAAACAAAAATGACCAACAAGTGTCAAATCAAAACATTCGTAAATCCGAATTCGTAAATCTAAAATCGAAAATTTTCCCTTGCTTTTTAATTTCTTTTTTTTTATCTTCTCAAACAATTTAGTTCATTTAAAATAACAAATAATATGGCGTCCTTTATGGATTCAAAGATTTGGATATTTTGCAAATTTATTCCATCTCTTTGAACAGGGAAAACGGTGAAAATCCGTTGCAGCCCCGCTACTGTAATTGGCTACGAAAGTTACGGCTGATATCATATCAGAAAGCCACTGTCCCGACATTTTAATTTCAAACATGTTTGAAATTAAAATGTCGGGACGGGAAGGCGTAACAATTAGGTTTGAAGCCAAAAGCCAGGAGACCTGCCGTATTAAATATTTCCAAAAAAACTTTCGCGGGAGAGGTTTGGACTTTATACAAGTTTAACCCCAGCTTTCTTTTTGAAGGTTGGGGTTTTTTTGTGTTACCTCTTTCCGAAAAATTTTTGAGATGGAAGGAGGTGGTACCAACATTGTAATTTGTAACCAATCACAGGGATTCGGGTTTCGCATAGTTTATAAATATTTATGATGAATCACACTCGTAACCGGAAGTGGGGGACAAGGAGACAGGGAGACAAGGAGAAAAAAGATATTTCATTTTCTTCCCCTTCTCCCACTCGCCTTGTCTCCTGTTCTCCTTGTCCCACGCTAAATGTATGATTGCAAAATAAATTATCATCCTGTGATCGTGTACAGCAATTTGTGTGTAAATTTTTTTAATTGTTCAAGTTAAACTATTATCTTAATGGAGGAAACATGAAAAAAATATTTTCAGGAATTTTAATTATCGTTAGTTTAATTCGCATTGATTTTATTTTGGCTGAAGACGGCAAAATCTCGGGTTTTATTTTTGATAAATCAACGAATCAACCAATACCAAATGCAAATATAATTTTATCCAATTCGGCTAAAGGTGCCGCTTCTCAAGCTGGAGGATATTTTTTTATTAATAATATCCCCTGGGGCAAATACGACGTGGCCGTCAAAGTTATTGGTTATGAAAGCCAGACAGAATCAAGTGTTCCTATTGGGGAAAACACAAAACTCAATTTTCATTTGACTCCCCAGCCGATTCAATTTGATCCAATCATCGTTTCGGCAAGTCTGTCCGAGCACCGCCAATCACAAATTTCTGTTTCAACGGAAATATTAACATCGGCTAAATTACAGAAACAAACCGGCAGCACAGCAGGCGAAGCATTGGAGTCGGTTGGCGGACTTTATATCAAAAATTATGACGGCTTTGCCGGCGTTCTCTCTCCATCCATCCGCGGCTCCAATACGAACCAGGTTGTCGTTCTACTTGATGACATGCGATTGAATACGGCACAGGGAGGCGGTGTTGATTTGAATTCTTTCCCAACAGCAGCGTTGGAAAGGATAGAGGTTGTCCGCGGCGGTCATTCAACCATTGTTGGATCTGATGCGCTGGGGGGCGCTATTCAATTAGTTTCAAAAGAAGCCATTACACCAAAGGGATTCTCTTATGGTTTAAATACAACGGTTGCTTCCTTCGGATCCCGGATGGTCAATGTCTTTGGCTCACACAAAATTGGTCTTCTTTCATATTTTGTAAATTACAACATGACGCAAAGTGATGGCGACTTCACCTATAAAACACCTGGTACTGGTGAGAAAAAAATCCGTGAAAATAATGACTACAAAGGAAATAATCTTTTTCTAAAAACCAAACTTGATCTGAATGCAAATAATAGAATTCAGCTAATCTATCACGATTTGCATGGGGAGAAAGGCGCTGCCGGTTCTGTAAACATTAATTCGTGGTCAGGAGAATCCATGTTAACACCAAATGCACGGTCTAAATATGACCGGCGTTTATTATCGCTTCAGTCCACGAACCAGGTTTTTGATCGCTTACGATTTGAGGAGCTTTTCTATTATCAAACTTATGACTTTAATTATAAAGATCCTGACGGCTGGGCTCCTACAGATGACTTACATGAAAATAAAACTTTAGGATTAAACCTGAGGGGTTTTTACCATTTCAACTCTGCTTTGAGTTTAGCAGCGGGCGCCGAACTGCGTAAAGACCAGCTAAAAAGTACAAAATTCGTTGTTGAAGATAGAGATATTCAAAGTTTTTTTGCACAGGCAGAAATAAATCATAATATTCATCTTTTTACCCTGGGTACGAAATGGACATGGGTTCCTGCAGTTCGCTGGGATAATTATTCTGATATGAATTCTTTTACTTCTCCGAAGCTTGGCTTAATAATTGGAACTGGTGAAAACACTAATTTCGCTTTGAGAGGGAATATCGGACAATCTTTCCGTGCGCCGGCTTTTGATGATCTTTATTGGCCTGATGAAGGATGGGGTAAAGGAAATCCAAATTTAGATCCGGAAATCAGTACAAACATGGATGTTGGATTTGTGCTTAGTCAAAAATCTTCCCTCTTTATCCAGGGAGAAATGAGCTACTTTAACAATGACGTGGAAAATTTAATTGCCTGGGGACCTGAAGCATCCGGAATCTGGACGCCCTTAAATATTGGGAAAGCAAGAATCCAGGGTGTTGAAACCGGGATTAAATTCAACCAGCCAGAAGATCTGTTTTCACTAAACATTTTTCACACCTGGATGAAAGCAACTGATGAAACACCAAAGTCACTGAAAAAAGGAAAACGATTGATCTATCGACCTGACAGTAAATTGGATATTGCGGGTGGCATTAAGATTGGTCAACTCAATCTGAATCTCAATTACCGGATCGTTAGCAAACGTTACACATCAACTGATAATGAACAAACACTGCCAAATTACCAGCTTCTTAATGGCAATATTGGTTACAGGTTAATGTTAGCCGGATTTTCTGTTGATACAAAACTTGATGTTTTAAATATTTTAGATAAATCAGTATATTTAAATGATGGTTTTCCCATGCCGGGGAGGGAAGTTAGGTTTACGATGGGATTGAATTATTAGTATCTAAAAAGTTCAATTTTTGTACAATGTGCAAGAATTTCATAGAACGCGGATGATCCGCCCAGGCGGAATGACGCGGACGTTCCGCACGGATAGAACCAAAAGAAAATCCGCGAGGATCAGTGTCATCCGCGTCATCCATTTTCTATGATCTTTTTGGTTTTTGCTTGTCCAGGTTTTGAATTCAGTAAGCAAAAAAATCATGAAAAAACATTATATTATAATCACTATCATTTTTATCGTACTCGTCGCGAGTTTGATTTATAAAAAAGCTCCGGTTAATTCAGACTTGCCAATACTTGAAGATGGAAAAACTTACAACCGGATAATTTCCCTTTCACCCAATATAACCGAAATTTTATTCGAACTCGGGTTGGAAAATAAAATTGTTGGTGTAACAAATTATTGCACTTACCCGGAAGCAGCGAAAAAGATAGCAAAAATCGGCGGTTATTTCGATCCCAATTTTGAAGCGATTGTTTCGTTAAAACCGGATCTCGTTCTCATTTTGCCTGAACAGGAGAATGTAAAACAATTTCTTGCTGAATTGAATCTACAATATTTAATTATAAACAATAAAACTGTTTCCGATATATTTGCCGGGATAAAAACAATTGGCAATACATTCGAGAAAGCAAAACTTGCTAAAAACCTGTTATTTAGTTTGAAGTCCCGGCTTGAAAAAATAAAAGGGGAAACAAAAAATTCAGATCGCCCTGGTGTTTTAATCTCAGTTGGCAGAGCTTTAGGCACAGGTGGATTAGCAGATGTCTATGCTGCCGGTAAGGATACTTATTTTGATGAATTGATAAAACTTGCCGGCGCCAAAAATGTTGTTGAAATAAACAATATCGCCTATCCCTTACTTTCTGCAGAAGGCATTATTTATCTCAACCCGGATATCATTGTGGATTTTGCCACTGATTTTGAAAAACAAAACCTGGACGAATACCAGGTAATAAATGATTGGGACGCTCTTCCTGATGTTAACGCAGTGAAAAACCATCGAATTTACGTACGCGGTCAGAGTTACGCTGTTATCCCGGGGCCGCGATTTATTATTTTGCTGGAAGATATGGCGCAGATTTTTCATCCGGAAATCGAATGGGAAGAAAAATGAGAAAACCGGTAATACAAATAAATAATCTTTCCCTTTATATTTCAAACAAAAAAATCCTTGATAATGTATCTTTTAATATTTATGAAAAGGATTATCTTTCCATAATCGGTCCTAATGGCGCCGGCAAGACCAGTCTTCTTAAATGTTTGATGAGAATTTATTCTTACTCCGAAGGAGATGTTTTTTTTAGGGGAAATCCCATAAAAAAATTGAGCCAGAGAAACCTGGCAAAACAAATAAGTTATGTTCCCCAGAGCGATGGACGTTTGCTTCCTTTCTCGGTCGAAGAATTTGTAATGATGGGACGATACCCGCATCTCAGTCCATTTACATCATTTAGCGTTGAAGATAAAAAAGCAGTGAAGGAATCGCTTGAGTTAACAAACATTAACCAAATGGCAAATCGTTCATTAAATACGCTCAGTGGTGGTGAAAGGCAAACTGTTTTTATTGCAGCCGCATTAGCACAGGGAGCCGATATTTTACTGTTAGATGAGCCGACAACTTTTTTAGATCCGAAGCATGAACATGATATTTACCGCATACTTCGAAAGATAAACGAGGAACTGGGCATCACAATTGTTTCGGTTACGCACGACATTAATAGCGCTGTTTTACAGGGAGAAAGAATTGTCATTTTGAAAAATGGGGCTGTTCAATTTGAAGGTGAAGCTACAGAAATTATGAACAAAAAAATATTAGCATCTGCTTATAACAAGGACTTCTTTTTTTTAAAACACCCAAAAACCGGTCAAACGATAATTGCACCGGAGGTGCCGGGACAATGATTAAAAAACGATTAGTCACCCTGTTTGTTATTTTGTTTTTGTCCATTGCGGTTTTGATGATAGCGCCCTTTCTTGGCATGGAGACCATTACATTGAATGACCTGTTTGAAGGGAGTCGCGATCACACCAAAATTGATATATTCTGGAAAATCCGTATTCCGAGAACGCTCATTGCATTTTTAGCCGGCGCAGCTCTCTCAATCAGCGGGATGGCTTTTCAGGCGATGTTCAGAAATCCATTGGCGACTCCATTTACACTTGGCGTTTCAAGCGGCGCTGCTTTTGGCGCTGCAATGTACATAAAAATCGGAATTATATTTTCCGTACTGGGGATTTCAGGACAATTGCTGTTCTCTTTTATTGGCGCTATTTTATCGATACTCCTCGTTTATGGAATAACAAGAATAAAAAAAGGATTTTCCACAGCCACTATGCTGGTAGCCGGTGTGGCGATTAATTTCTTCTTTTCCAGCCTGATACTTTTCATTCAATACGTGAGCGATTTTGCCAACTCATTCCGCATTATTCGCTGGTTAATGGGCGGTTTTGAAATTGTAGGTTTTCTGCCGGTTAAAACAATTCTTCCCTTTATTTTAATCGGCAGTGCGGTTGTTTTTTACCTGACAAACGAACTCAATCTTCTTCTACTTGGTGAAGACATTGCCCAGAGCCGGGGAGGCGATGTTAAAAAAATTAAACTGGCGCTGTTTTTTGGAGCGTCTTTGATGGTCGGCGGCGTAGTTGCTATTTGCGGACCAATCGGATTCGTCGGGATGATGGCGCCGCACATTTGCCGGTTATTGATCGGATGGGATCACCGCTATTTAACTATCGTCAGCTTTTTATTTGGCGGCGCTTTCCTTGTTTTTTGTGATACAATTTCGAGAATAGTAATTGCGCCTGCGGAAATTCCAGTTGGTGTGATTACTGCGCTTTTGGGTGGGCCGTTTTTTATTTGGTTGTTGTTAAGCGGGGGAAGTGATAAAAGGATTTTTTAACTCAAACTTTTTTGTGCTAAGGTAACTTAGTTATAAGGAAATTGCATAATAAAACATATTCTGTTTTATCAATTACCTGTTACCCAATAACCGAATTACCCAGTTATCTATAGTATTACAAGTTCAATCTTTGTTTTTTGTGCAAAAGTTTTTAAATCCAGAACAATAAACTCATACAACGAAAAGGCTGAGGCGAAGGCTAAGGCGGAGCAAGGTAGAAGATTAAAGGTTTGAGATTTTTTCCTTCGCCTTTGCCTCAGCCTTCGCCTGCACTTTAGTGCGCTGGGTGATTCTGAGAGATTCAGCTTAGATTAAAATCCAACCTACAATCAATACAAATTTTTCCCGGATTTACAATCGCCCTGTAAGGTAAAATTTCCACTCCTTTTGAGACCGCTTCTCTTAACATCTTTCCATATTCAGGATCGATATTATCAGCTGGCGCGAAATGTTTCCCGTCCTGGCGCTGGATCAAAAAAAAGATGACAGCACGATTGCCATCTTCTTTTAATTTTATCAATTCACGCAGATGTTTCGTACCTCTTTTTGTCACTGCGTCCGGGAACCTTGCAACACCATCCTGTACAAGAGAAACATTTTTGATCTCGATGTAACACAGTTCATTTTCTTTTTCAAGCATCAAATCAAGTCTGCTGTGTTGACTCACTTTTATTTCAGTAATTATTTTTTCGTAACCTGTTAGTTCCGGTATTAATCCTTCTTCTATTGATTGAGCAACGAGTTTATTCGGTATCATTGTATTAATGCCGACCCAGCTCGAATTGACTTTTACCATTTCCCACGAATAGGGATATTTTCGATTTGGATTATTATGATAGGATAGCATAAGCGGACTGTCCGGTGTGTTGCAAGTGAGCATGCTGCCTGAGTTAGGACAATGAGCCGTAATTATTGTTCCATCTTCCAGTTTTATGTCAGCGAGAAATCGTTTGTATCTTTTTATCAGCGTGCCGGGTATTAGTGGCAAAGAAAATTTCATGACAACTCTTGATCTTTGAAACCATTAAACCAGCTAATCTTTTCCAAAGGAAGCCGGTTTGTTACCTCTGTTTTTTCTTCAGCCGGGTATCCCAAACTCAACAGGGAAACAATTTTGTAACTTTTCGGGATTTTTAAAAACTTGCGAACTTTTTTCGGGTGAAACCAGCCAATCCAGCATGTTGCCAATCCAAGTTCATGAGCCTGAAGAACAAGATGTTCCCCGGCAATCCCCACGTCAATGAAATAATAATGAATCCCCTGAATTTGTTTCCCAATCCGGTTAGCTAATAAATCCAACTTTGCCAGCAGAACAACAATTACCGGGGCTTTCTTAGCAAATTTCGTCGGGAAGTAAATACCTGAAAAAGCCTCCCTGGTAAAATTATTTAACAATTCCGGATCATCCAAAACGATAAATCTCCAGGGTTGAACATTTTCAGCCGATGGGGCGAGTCGCGCCGCTTCAAGACATTTTTCTATTTTTTCGCGATCCACGCTTTTATCCAAATACTTTCTTATGCTTCTTCTTGATTGAACAAGTTCTGAAAATGAATTAAACATATTGGGTAATTCCCTTCATGAAATAAAAAAAGGAGATTCTAATTTTCTATCCAATTAAAATCTCCATAATAAAATAAAAATTTATGACCAATGAACAGTCTGCAGTCTTGCGTTAACTTCTTTCTCCGCCCAAAAACATTAAGGCAGGGTTGGGACTATTCACAATTTACCACTCACTACTAACAACTCACCATTCACCAATTTACCACTCACCACTAACAACTCACCAATCACCAAGCTAAATTTCCATTATCTCTTTTTCTTTATTTTTGAGGATATCATCAACTTTTTTAATAAATTCATTAGTCAGTTCCTGAATATTATCATGACCACGTCGGGAGTCGTCCTCGGAAACACTACTATCTTTTTCAGCCTTTTTCATCGCATCATTAGCATCACGGCGTGAATTACGAATGGAAACTTTAATCTCCTCGCCATGTCGCTTCGTTTGTTTTACCAATTCTAACCGTCTTTCTTCTGTAAGCGAAGGAATTGGTAACCGGATAATATGTCCGTCGTTGAGCGGAGTTATACCAAGATCAGATTTTTGGATCGTTTTTTCAATTTCATTTATCATCGTCTTATCCCAGGGCTGAATAGTAATAAGACGCGCCTCCGGTACTGATACACTGGCAGCCTGGTTCAGAGGGACAATAGAACCGTAGTAATTTACCTTAATTCCGTCAAGAATTGAAGCTGAAGCTTTCCCTGTCCTGATTTTATTCAGATCATTACGGAAACTTTCGATTGTTTTGTTCATTTTCGATTCTGTTTGACCATAAATTTCTTCAATCATTTTGAGCCTCGCAAACTTTTGTTCCAATGGGTTTACCGAGAATTAAGTTCTTTAGATTGTCTTTTTTCTTCATATTATAAACAAGAATTGGCAAATTGTTTTCCATGCACAACGTAACAGCAGTCGAATCCATTACTTTTAGACGATCGTTCAGCACATCAAGGTAACTCAGCTGCTTGTACATTTTTGCACCAGGATTCTCCACCGGATCCGAATCATAAACGCCATCAACTTTTGTTCCTTTAATAATGGCATCCGCTCCAATCTCAATGGCTCTTAGTGCAGCAGCAGTATCTGTCGTGAAATACGGATTGCCAGTGCCACCGGCAAAGATAACAATTCTGCCTTTTTTAAGATGTCCTATTGCTTTTCTTCGAATGAACAGTTCAGCCAATCTTTCCATTTTTATCGCCGTCATAACACGAGTATGAACATTGTTCCGCTCAAGGTAATCTTCAAGCGCCATAGCATTAATGACAGTCGCCAGCATTCCCATATTATCGGCTGATACTCGATCCATACCACGGGCGCTTGCTGACAATCCTCTAAATATGTTACCCCCACCGATAACAATGCCAATTTCAACGCCTGATTCTTTTACATCTCTTAACTCAACTGCAATATCACTAACGATTTGCGGGTCTATTCCCAATCCCTGCTGACCCATTAATGCTTCACCGCTCAGTTTTAGTAGAATACGTTTATAAACCGGTTTTGCTTTACTCAATATTAATCCCCGACCTGGACAAGCCAGAATTCCTAAAAGCTGCAATGATAACTAAATTAGCAATAAATTTTGTAATGAGAAAGATCAAGGTCGAGATTAAGATCAAGAAAAATTAGACTCTTTCTTGATCTCGATCTCAATCTCGACCTTTATTATTAAGGTGTTATTTAAGTCAAGAATATTTTTGTTCATTGTGCAAGAAATGAACTCTCTAAAGCTTAATTATTCGCCTAATTGAAATCGTGAAAAACGCCGAATAGAAATATTTTCACCGATCTTTGCTATGACTTCTTTTTGAAGCTGGTCAATTGTTTGGTCGGGATTTTTTACAAATCCCTGCTCCATCAAAACAACTTCCTGGTAAAACTTATCTATTCTGCCGGCTGCTATTTTTTCAGCGATATGTTCAGGCTTGTTTTCGTTTTGAGCTTGCAATTTATATATGTTCATTTCTTTATCAATGATTTCCTGGGACAATTCTTCCCGGTTTACAACCAGTGGATTTGCTGCTGCAATTTGCATGGCAATGTCATGGACAAAGGTTTTAAAATCATCAGTTTTAGCAACAAAATCGGTTTCGCAATTCACTTCTACCAGAACACCTAATTTGCTGCCCGGATGAATATAGCTTTCAATCATTCCATCTTTAGTTTCACGTCCGGCGCGCTTTTCTGCTTTAGCAATTCCTTTTTTTCTTAAATAGTCAATTGCTTTTTCAACATCTCCGTCTGTTTCTTTTAATGCGTTTTTACAATCCATAATTCCAGCGCTGGTGGTTTGCCGTAATTGTTTCACATCTTCAGCTGTAATTGCCATCTTAAGTACCTCTCTATATAACCTGAATTAGCAAACAAAAATTAAAACAGGTACAATGTTAATAGTTATATTAAATAATGCGGGATAAAAATTAATTTATGCCGATTCAGTTTCTACTGCAGTTTCTTCTACAACTTCTTCTTCCTGGGCTTTTTTCTCTTCGATCCCGGTTTCTTCTGCTTCTTCAATTACTTGTGCTGAAGTAGCTTCAATAATTGTTTCGGATATTGCATGAGTAATAACGTTTATTGATTTGAAAGCATCGTCGTTTCCAGGGATTGGATAGTCGATTAAATCCGGGTCGGAATTTGTATCAATAATACCAATGATTGGAATATTCAATTTATCTGCTTCGTGTACTGCGATTGCTTCTTTTTTTACATCAACGACGAATATCGCGCCGGGCAGTTTGTTCATATCTTTTATTCCGCCCAAAATCCTTTCTAATTTCTCCTTTTTTCTTTCGATTTGAAGGATTTCTTTTTTCACCAATTTGTCGTAGCTTCCGTCAGTTGCCATTTTCTCAAGATTTTTGAGATGCCTGATGCTTTTTTTGACTGTGACGAAATTCGTAAGCGTCCCGCCTAACCATCGTTCATTTATAAAATATTGACCACTGCGTTCTGCTTCGATTTTGATAATTTCTTTGGCTTGTTTTTTTGTGCCGACAAAGAGAACTTTTTCACCGGATCGAACAACTTTTGCAACTTCTTCACATGCTTTATCAAGCATTTTAAGCGTTTTTTTAATATCAATAATATAAATACCATTTTTTTCCATGAAGATGTATGGTTTCATCTTTGGATTCCATCTCCTGGTCAAATGACCAAAATGGGATCCTGCCATCAATAAATCTTGCAAATTAACATTCATAAAAAATCTCCTAAATTATTGGGGTTATTCCTCCACTTTTTGTAAAACACATCTGTACCAAATAAATTTCTCCCTGGCACCCCAGATGCAGAACAAAAAGTGTGCGTTTTTTGAAAAATTAACGTTTTGAAAATTGAAATTTCTTTCTTGCGCCAGCCAATCCATATTTTTTGCGCTCTTTTTCTCTCGGATCGCGTGTCAAAAATCCATTGGCTCGAAGTATTGATTTGAGCTCTTCATCATATTTAACAAGGGCTCTTGAGATACCAAGCCTTAAAGCGCCAGCCTGACCTGTTAATCCCCCGCCGTTAACACTGGCAATGACATCGAATTTATCCATTGTTTCGGTTTTATCCAATGGTTGTTCGATGATCATTTTTAATGTTTCACGTTTAAAATAGTCAATGAGGGATTTGCTATTCACCTCAACATTTCCACTGCCGGGTTTCACCCGAACTCTGGCGATAGAATTTTTTCTTCTGCCAGTTGCATAATATTCCATTGCTTTCATACATTACCTCTTATTAGTCCTTATCTCCTCATTTTTCGCTTCGATTCGACAATTAATTCAATTCAAGTTTTTCCGGGCTTTGAGCCGAATGCGGATGCAAATCACCAGAGTACACTTTTAATTTCTTGATCATCTGCCTGCCAAGACGATTTTTCGGAAGCATACCTTTAATTGCATGCTCTAAAACTCTTTCCGGATGTTTTTTCAGCATATCTTCATACACTGTCGTTTTCAGTCCACCGGGGTAGCCGGAATACCGGGTATATCGTTTCTGCTGCGCCTTTCTCCCAGTGACTCGAATTTTTTCTGCATTAATGATGATGACATAATCGCCGGCATCAACATGCGGAGCAAAAATCGGCTTATGTTTACCCCTTAAAACATGGGCAACTTTTGAAGACAAACGTCCCAGCACCTCGTTTCTGGCATCAACAACATACCACTTTTGGTCTATGTCCGATGGTTTCGGTGTAAATGTTTTCACTTTCTTAATTCTCCTAACTTATTTTATTTTACGTTAATTTTGTCTCTATAATAGTCAAATCCCGATTTACTCCCACTTTGCCGGAATAAAATCGGGGTTTTATCCATATTACACTCATGCAATTCATTTTTTCAAAATCATTAAAGATAGTGAAATCAACTTTAATAAGCAAGTGATTTTTGAGTAAAGTTATGATTTTTTTAAAAAAAAGGAGTGTTGGAGTAATGGATTGATGGAGTGCGGTTCCAACAGTCCAACAATCCATCACTCCTTTCTTTTCACTTTTTGATTCTGGCTTATCCAGGTTAGGTAATTGGGAATATTCAATACTGACACATTTTTTATTACCCAATTACCCCTATTACCAAATTACCTTTCAAGTGATTTTTTTGAATTCAGCACTTTTTTGTCCATTGTGCAAGAAAATAACTTTTAAGATATTAATTCCCCCACTTAACCTGTTTTTCGCTAATGGAAAATTCATCGCTCTGTCCGGAAATCACCCGATCCCCAAACCCGGTTAACGCAAGGAACATTTTTAACAATCCGCCCTTAAGTTTTTTCTCTTGCTGCTCTGTGTCATCAATATTTTTCAAATCAAGGTTTTTTGCTTTGCCGCTGAGCCAGTTTTTTATATCCTGGTAATTTTCAACTGATAGCGGGCGAAGAATGGTTTTAACAGTGAAAAAATATTTTTTGCCGGGTTTTATTTTCTCAATCGGAATAATTTCCACATTGGTAATCCGCGAACATTTTTCCCTGACTGTTTCTAAAGCGCTGGTGAGGCGTTTTTCTTCGGCGCTCATAATAACAAATTTATTTTCCCAATTATCAAAATAAACCTTCAAACGTACATATTGCTGCGTCACCAGATTGTTGATCCAGCCACTCCTTTTTTCCCATAACTGAATTTGATATTCAATGGTACTGACAAGCCCCTGGCGCAGCCCCTCAGCTACCTTTTGATCAATGATGCCATCAACAGTAAAGTCGATTTGTAATATGTTTGACCCCACTTTTACTGAATCAATTGTAACCCGCCTGTCAGCTGCTTGTAGGAAATGCATTAGAGCAAAAATAAATAGGAATGTGAGGATGAGTTTTTTCATGTTTTGATTGATTTAGAATAATTATAAAAAGAACCAGTATCAGGATTATATAAATTGTATAATTTAGACTGCTACTGCATCTGCTATTGTAACTTGTCGTGCTGGCTTTTTAGATATTTTAAAATCGCGCCTCTCATATTCAAACCATGCCAGCTTCTACATCGTAGTTTATTAGGGGAACGGAAATAGTGGGTGCCTGGTCTATTTGCTTACGATCCCTGATGAGTTCAGCAATATGTTCCCCAACTTCTGCATTTACAACTTTTTCACCACATCGAGGACAAACTCCTACCGGAACATTTTCAATAACTATTAATTTTTCCTTAATCCAGAAGTCTTGTTGTATATTACTTTCCTCAAGTTGTGTGGAACATATTTCGCATTTTCCATAGTCATACATTTTAATTACCTCCAAAATAATTATAAAGCATATACAGTTATAAAAAGTAATTTGCCGGTACTTTTTATTCTGCAAATTATACAAATCTCTCGCCCATCAATCGCTCTGCCAGCAATTTCATAACGTATCCCCCTGGAATCCATTGTAAATTTTCGTTTGATCATACCCGATGCTATGGCTCTTTTAATATCTGCAAACTCAAGACCGTCTGCTGCCATCTCTTCAAAGAAATGTGGTATTGCAAACTCATATTCTTTATCAATGATTTTTTTTCGTATTTTTGCAATTATGTTCAGAACATACCTGCCTTTTTAGTATTACAAGAAAAATCTTGTATAGTTACCTTATATTTTTATAAAAACACAGACTATGCTTGGTTTTTAACAAAACTTTTATTAGCTAAACTTTTGCTATTATTAGTCCCACCCATTCCCCCTGTTTCCGTTCACTAATTAATCTTAAAGAATTACAATTCAACTTATCAAAAATCTTTTCTTTTTCTTCCTCTAAAATGCCGGATAGGATTGCCATTCCATCTGGCTTCAGCGCTTTTTTTATTTCAGGCAGCAATTGGATAATGACATTTCGATTGATGTTCGCCAAAACAAGATCAAATTGAAAATATTTTAAATTAAGATTATCGCAACAAAAAATTTCAATTTTATCAGCCACATCATTGTTTATAAAATTTTGTTTTGCTGTGGCTGCTGCCGTATAGTCATTATCAAAAGCAAATACTTTTGAGTTGAATAAACGGGCGGCAACAATTGCTAATATTCCGGTGCCTGTTCCAATATCCAGAATTCTACCGGGGATTTGATGTAATTCCTGAAGTAGTCCAATCACTAATTGAGAAGTCGCGTGAGTGCCGGTGCCGAATGCCATTTGCGGATCAATCTCGATGACCTCTTTGGAAGAATCTTGTTCTTGTTTAATCCAGCTTGGTTTAATGATTATTCTTTCACCGATCTCGATCGGCTTATAGCTTTTCTTCCATTCAGCATTCCAATCCTGGCTTTTAATTGTTTGCACTTCAAAATGATCCGTTCGCAGTGAAAAACCAAGCTGTATTAGCTGTTCAAGATAACCAACTAGTTGTAAAGATTTTTGTTCACTCCATTCTGTTGACAAAAAATAACCGCGCAACACTCCCTGTTGAGTTTGACAACCCTGTGCGCCCATTTCAAATAAAAAATTTGTGATGGATTCTTCAGCCATGTCATCGACCGGCAAACTTACCTCAATCCATGTTTTCTTCGTTTTCAAATTTACCAATTTCCTCTTCTGCAGGTCAGCAGCCATGTTTTTATACTAAAATTTTTTTGCATTGACAGAATCGGGGCTATAATGGGATGATGAAACGAGGAAACTTTCTGACACATTCTTAAAAGCAACCAGGTTTATTTCACCAGAATCCTCATCAACAAGATATATGCCGCCGCTTTCCATTCCGGAAATTTTTAAAGCGGCATCGAGACATAGTGATAATAATTTTTCATAACTAATAATTTGATTAACTGCCAGTCCCAACCGGTATTGGGTGTCTATCAACTCTAAAGCATGTTTCCGTTCAGTAATATCCCTGGCAACTGCCTGAATACCAATTATTTTGCCATCTTCTTCTTTTATCTGTACATTTTGTCCAATATAAACCTCTGTACCATCTTTTCTAATAAAAGGAAATTCTAAATAAGTATTTTGTTTTCTTTTTATGATTTGCAAACTATAAAACCTGTCAGCTTTTTTACGAAAGTTTGGGTCAATAAAATCAAGGTAATGTTTACCGATTAGTTCGTTTTCAGAATAACCGGTTATTTTTAATCCCACAGGATTTAAGAAGGTGACGCGTCCAGTTATATCAGTCTCATAAATAATATCCTGGGCTTTATCTACTAATTGGCGGTATCTTTCCTCACTTTCTGCCAGCTTTTTTTCTATTTGATGTTTGTAAAGCGCGGTTTCAACAACAGCTATTAATTCATTATCTTCAAATGGCTTTATGATAAAACCATGGGGCGCTGTTTTTTTAACTCTTTCCAGTGTCACGTCGTCTGCACAAGCGGTGAGATAGACAATGGGGATTTTTAATTTGGCAATGATTTGTTCAGCTGCCTGAATGCCATTCATTTCACCTTGCAACATAATATCCATTAAAACCAAATCCGGTAATAACAACTCTGTTTGTTCCACTGCTTCTTCTCCTGTGGAAACAGAAGCGACAACATCGAATCCTCTGGAATTCAGGCATACTTTAACAGCTTCCGCTTCAATCCGCTCGTCTTCGACGATGATGAGCTTTTGCTTTTTTTTCATTATTAGAACTCCCCTGTTTTTGTTCGATATTCGGTGTTCTGTGTTCATTATTCGACATTAAGGGGGCTGGATAAAATAACTTTCCCATTATAATTTTTAACTTTTTTTCAAATCAATATGTTACAGATTTAACTTATGTTATCTAATTTATCCCGCCCCCTAAAAAAAAAGAAATAACGAATGTCGAACACCGAATTATGAATAACGAACAGGGTGTAATACTATAATTTCCGTTATTCTGTGTCCCGTTAATTTAAATCTTAAACCCACTTTGCTGGTATAAAAAAAGGTGTATGGTGAAAAGAAATGCTAAACTGTCATTGTTACTTCACCGGATTATAAATTTGATGCTTGCACTTTTTGCATGCTGCCGGAGAACTGGTAACATTATTATAAAGAAAGAATTTAACAAAATCAAGTAAAAAATCAGTAACAATTTTATGTCACAATTCCAGCATAAAAGCATTGACTTTGGTTAAAATAAAAATTATATTTTTAACTTTATAAATCAAAATTATTAACACAACCACGATCAAAAAATGACAATTCTCAAGCCTTTATACCGATTAAAAAAATACATCTCTCTCTACAAACGTGAAATAATAATTGGATTTGTTTTAGTTGTTGTCGCCAATATCTTATATGCAGTGCTTCCAAAAATATTACAGATTATAATTGATAAAATTGAGCAGGGGATTGCCTCGAGACAATTGATATTTTATGTCGGACTGTTGGTATTTATAACAGCTGTTTTTTCCGGGATTCGATTCCTGATGAGAAGGATCATAGTTGGTGTTGCCAGGAAAATCGAATACCATTTGCGAAACGATTATTTTTTACATTTACAAAAATTGTCACAAAACTTTTTTATCAAAAATAAAACAGGCGACCTGATGGCGCGCGCAACAAATGATGTCCGATCTGTTGCCATGACACTGGGGCGCGCTTACCTTTTCTTTTTAGGCAATGTTGTTGTATTTATCGTTGTGTTTGTTTTGATGGTTACAACAAATTTAAGATTGACTTTATTAGCCCTCATTCCATTTCCGTTGGTAATTTTTATTGTCTATAAAAGCATGAATTTTTTCTTTCAAACCTATCAAAAAATCCAGGAGAAGTTCTCCGATATCACCGCAAAAACCCAGGAAAATATTTCCGGTGTCAGGGTTGTGAAAGCTTATGTGCAGGAAGAACATGAAATCAAAAAATTTATGAATTTGAACCAGTCCTATTTAGATGAAAATTTAAAACTCGCTCGCGCAAGAGGGCTTTTGAGCGCATCTGTTGAGGTATTGTTTGGACTGGCTTTTATTGTTCTTCTTTGGGTTGGCGGCAATGCAACAATAAAAAACCAGATCAGCATTGGTGATTTTGTTGCTTTTACCGTATGGCTGGGTATGTTAAGCTGGCCCATCTTCTCTTTCGGCTGGGTTATTAACCTGGTTCAGCGCGCTTCCGCCTCCATGAAACGCATTAATGCAATAATGGATGAAAAACCGGAAATTCAGAATACTGAAATTTGTGATAAATCCATTAAATCAATAAATGGAGAAATAGAGTTTAAAAATGTGAGCTTTGCTTATGAAAAAATGGTTGTCCTGAAGAATATCAATTTCAAAATAGAAGCCGGGAAAACAGCCGCGATTGTTGGTCCCACCGGCAGCGGTAAAACAACCCTTATCAACTTAATCCTTCGCTTGATCGATTCCACTAGTGGCACGATTCTAATTGATGGAAAGAATATACGTACATTCAGGTTGAAAATGCTTCGGAAAAACATCGGTTATGTGCCACAGGAGACATTTTTGTTTTCTGAAACGATAGAAGAAAACATTTCCTTTGGTGTTAAAAATCCTGAATTCAAAGAGATTGACTGGGCGGCAAGGGTATCAACTATTCGCGACGACTTGGTGAATTTTCCTGATAAATACCAGACATTGATTGGTGAACGGGGCGTAAACCTTTCCGGCGGTCAGAAGCAGCGTACCGCCATTTCAAGAGCTTTGCTAAAAAAACCAAAAATTCTCATCCTGGACGATGCCCTTTCTTCAGTGGATACTTACACAGAAGAAAAAATTTTAACCGGCTTTAAGGAAAATAATAACCAGCAGACAAACCTGGTAATCTCCCATCGTATTTCTTCAGTTAAACATGCTGATAATATTTTCGTTCTTTTTAAAGGAGAAATTGTCGAACGAGGAAGACACGATGAACTCATCGACAAAAGAGGGTTCTATGCAGAGCTTTATCAGCAACAGTTGTTGGAAGAAGCGTTAGAGGAGTTGTAGGGTTCTCAGCACAACGAGAAATAAAAAAATTCACCGCAAAGCCGCAAAGAACGCGAAGTTAAAAATTATTGGTCATTAGCTCATATTTTCTCATTTTCTCTTCTAATCTTTTCTTTGCGGATTTGCGGTGCTAATTATTTTGCGCAGTCTGTGTTTCATTTAAAAATAATAAGGTAACTGCACAGGCATAAAAAACAAAGCATCGTCTGTATTCCTTTAAAAAATATAAGGTAACGATACAGGCACAGTCTGTACACCTTAAAGAAATAGTAACTGTTCAGCTATTCGTTGTATTCATGTCATTCTGAACGAGGGAAGTGTTGTGGGAGGTTGGGAAGTGAAGAATCTCGTATAATTGTGTGAACATTGGGGAGATTCTTCGGTCGCAAGCTCCCTCAGAATGACATTTTAACCATACTCTGAATAGTTACAAGAAATATAATGTAACTGTACAGGATTGAACTGATTACAGAATTGCGCAGCTTTACTAAACTTTTAAAGTTTAGTAAAGCTAAACCCGGAGATAAATTTTTTGAGTCACAACTTTCACGAAGAAGAAACATTAGGAAAAGCTTATGATGGCAGACTGTTCAAGCGGCTACTATTATATTTAAGATCCTATCGGTTGCAGGTTGCTTTAGGCGTTCTATTGTTACTTTTTGGAACATTTCTTGAATTACTTGGCCCCTATTTGATTAAAGTTGCCATTGACAAACATATCGTCACCAAAGTCGCTAACGGGCTGATCACTATTGTTACAATTTATTTACTGGTTCTCGTTTTCCATTTTGTGGTCGCTGTCTGGCGAGTGTACCTTATGCAGTGGATCGGGCAGCATGTTATATTTGATATCCGGGGAAAAATTTTTCGCCACCTGCAAAAATTATCACTTTCCTATTTTGACAATAATCCTATCGGCAGGTTAGTAACGCGCGTTACAACCGATGTTGAAACATTGAATGATTGGTTTTCCGCCGGTCTGGTGGCGATTTTTGGCGATGTCTTTCTTTTGTTGGGCATTGTAATTGTGATGATCAACATCCAGTGGAAACTGGCGCTGATTACTTTTTCGGTTCTTCCGCTTTTGATTTATGTAACAATATTTTTCCGCACGCGCATCCGCAGCGCTTACAGGGATATTAGAACACGAATTGCAAAAATAAATTCATATTTGCAGGAAAACATTTCCGGGATGATTGTCGTTCAAATTTTCAGCCGGGAAAAAAGGAATTTCAAAAAATTTGATGAACTGAATAGCGATCATTTGGATGCTCATTTGCGGTCAATACTTTACTATTCTATTTTTTTCCCTTCAATTGATATTATTGAATCAATCGCGCTGGCGCTGATAATTTGGTTTGGCGGTTTGTATTATTATGGTGATCAAGTTACGTTTGGTGTTTTGGTCTTATTTATTCAATATTCAAAAAGATTTTTCAGACCAATATCCGATCTCACTGATAAGTATAATATTATGCAGGCAGCAATGGCTTCATCTGAGCGTATATTTATGCTATTAGACGAAGAACCCGGGATTAAAAATCCTGATGTTCCTCAAAAGATAAAAACCCTTAAAGGTAACATTGAATTCAAAAATGTTTGCTTCGCCTATAAAACCGATAAAAATGGCAAGCCCGATTTTGTATTAAAGGACATTTCTTTCAAAGTAAACCAGGGAGAAAGGATTGCATTTGTGGGGGCTACCGGTGCTGGTAAAACTTCAATCATTAATTTGCTTTGTCGTTTTTACGATGTTACCAAAGGAGAAATTTTATTGGATGGAATAAACATCAAAGATTTGGAATTAAATGAACTTCGAAAACAAGTTGGTCTGGTTCTGCAGGATGTTTTTATTTTTGCCGGTACGGTTGAGGAAAACATTCGGCTCGGGAATGAAGATATTTCCTTCGAGACAATTAATTATGCTGCCAAAGATGTAAATGCACACGCTTTCATTGAACTGTTGCCCGGTAAGTACTCTGAACAGATGATGGAGCGCGGCGCCTCGCTATCCACCGGTCAAAAACAATTATTGGCTTTTGCGCGGGTGCTGGCATTTAATCCCAACATACTCATTTTGGATGAAGCAACATCAAGTGTGGATACTGAATCTGAAATCTTAATACAGGAAGCATTGAACAAATTAATGTCAAGCCGCACCTCAATTTGTATTGCGCACCGGCTGTCAACTATTCAAAACTGTGACCGGATTATTGTGATGCACAAAGGGGAAATCCGCGAACAAGGCTCGCATCAGGAATTATTGAAGAAAAAGGGGCTATACTTTAAATTGTACCGGTTGCAGTTTATGGAGAAAAGCAACTTGTAGAAGTCGGAATTCTTTATGATCGAAGAGATGTTTGATGTTGCGATAAATATTTTGACAAGAGAAGGTCAATACCCTGCGGGTACAGGTGTTAAGAAAAAATTGTATCCGTTCAATAAAATATGGTAAATACAGAAGTCTTTATTGGTTGTATCATAAAAATTTTTGGTCGCAGAATAATTTATAGCAGAATAATTCTGCTATAAATTATTCTGCAATTATCATTGTCAACTAATAGCAAAATACTGTTTTCATAAATTACCATTAGATATTGAGTGGATACAAAAAATTCAATTCTTTCTTAATCTTGACCTTGATCTCGACCTTTTATTTGTAGCTCGGCGTCTCAAGAAACCGGTGAAAAATATTATTCTGACGCTTTAGTTTTAAAATATAAACTTTGCCAGGTTTTAAATTTTTCAATATATGTTCAAAAGCATATTGCGATGTTATCTTTTTTTCATCTACTTCCAAAATGATATCATTGGCGCGAATATTTGCTTCATGAGCCGGGCTGAATTGTTCAACCTCCAAAACCAATACGCCTTTTCTAATTTCCTGTCGCAACTCATTTGCCAAACTTCGATTTATGGTTTTCACTTTAAAACCGAAATTATCATATTTCTTTTTTGTTTTCGGTTGAGCTATTTTTATTTCCGTAAACGGACGCTCCCCTAAAGTAACAAAGATTTTAATTGTTCGCCTTTTCCGAATAACTGATAGCAGCAATTTTTCACCCGGCTTTTTTTGTGCAATAATACTTTGAATAATGTTCCCTTGATTTACCTTTTTACCATTAACCCGGATTAGCACATCTTTTTCCCGCAATCCCGCTTTATGAGCAGGACCATCTTCACTCACATGGTCTATAAAAATGCCATACGGTTTTTCCAGCCCCAAAGCGCGGGCGATTCTTTCATTCACATCCTGCATGGAAATGCCAAGATAACAGCGAGTTACGTGACCAATCTTTATTAAATCACCCATGACCTGCTTTGCCAGGTTAGCGGGTATGGCAAAACCATAGCCTTCATAAAATCCCGATTGCGTGGCAATAGCAGTATTAATACCAATGACCTGACCTTTCAAATTAACCAAAGCGCCGCCGCTGCTGCCTGGATTAATGGTGGCATCAGTTTGAATAAAATTTTCTACACCAAAATTATCAGCAATAATATCAACATCGCGGCCAATGGCGCTAACAATGCCCGCAGTAACCGTTGACCTGAGTTCAAGGGGGTTGCCGATTGCAAGCACCCATTCGCCAATTTTAACAGAATCAGAATTACCGAACTTTGCAGCCGGTAAATCGTCCCCCGCTATTTTAACCACCGCCAGTTCAGTGAGTGGATCTGCGCCTTTTAACGTTGCTTTGAATGATCGGTTGTTTGCTAATTTTACCAGGATCATTTCAGCATTTTCAACAACATGAAGATTTGTTAAGATATAACCATCCTTTGTAACGATAATTCCTGAGCCGGATCCTTTTTGACGAACTTCATTCGGAATGGGAAAATCAAAATATTTTTCACTAAAAAACTTATGCAGTTCTAATTCATCAGCCTGGCTATTCCAATTATTGTTCGTTTTCACAACTTTTGTGCAGAAAATTGAAACCACCGATGGTAAAATTTTTTCGGCAACTTCGGAAAAAGATAACCGGGTCTCTGCCGAAGCAAACTCGAAGCGATCGATTCTTTGATTGCGATTTAAGTCGGTTATGGGATTTTGCGCAATTGCTAATTGATGAATAAAAAATAAAGAGAAAACAAACACAAACAAACAGTGTTTCAATGAATGAATTTTTAAGGGAGAAAGTGCGGGGATAATTTTTTTAAATAATAAATTCATTGATTTAGGATTTCAAAATGGGATTAATTCACTAACAATTTATTGTTTTCAACTACGAGAACTCATCCATATATTGTACACAAGTGAATGGTTACTGAAAATATAATTACTATTCATCAACCGCGCCGCGAATGAGAAGCAAGCGAACCAAATGCATAATAGCAACAGCTGCTGCGGCAACATAAGTTAATGCTGCTGCTGAAAGTACCCGTTTCGCAGAACCAATCTCATCGCGAGCTAAATATCCCCCGGTTTCCAATTGATGAAGCGCCCGTTTGCTGGCGTTAAACTCAACCGGCAGCGTTACCAATTGAAAAACGACAGCGCCAAGAAATAAGTAAATGCCGATATCCATGAGAAAGCCCATTCCCCGCTGGAAAAAAAGTCCGATGATAAATAATGGCATTGCCAGGCTGGAACCTATATTAGCAATGGGAAAAAGTCCGTGCCGGATATTTAACGGGGCATAAGCAACTTTGTGTTGAATCGCATGTCCGGCTTCGTGCGCCGCAACTCCCAATGCTGCTACCGATGTTGAATGATAGATTTCGCTGGATAGCCTTAATTTTTTCTTTACCGGGTCATAATGATCTGAAAGCCTGCCCTGGGTTTCTTCAATTTGAACATCATAAATACCATTTTTCGACAATATATTTCCAGCTACCTGGGCTCCGGTCAAACCGCCTCGTGAACGCACTTTGCTGTATCGGGCAAACGTACTTTTTACTTTTGTTTGGGCATACATAGTAATAACAAAACCAATGCCCAATAATAAAATATCAGTTGGGGACAAAAAAAACATTTAATTTACCTCTTTCAGTTTTTATATTTGTTAATTTTCTTTTCCGATGTTTTTATAGTATTACAAGTTAAATCTTCGTTTTTATTGCAAAAGTTTTTAAGCCAGTTCAATTAACAATTACAACGAAAAGACTGAGGCGAAGCAAGATATAAGATTACAGGATTAAGGATTTTCTTCCTTCGCCTTTGCC
>JADHVV010000230.1 GCA_016783825.1 Candidatus Zhuqueibacterota bacterium
CTGAGGCAAAGGCGAAGGAAGAAAAAAAATCTTTAATCCTTTGATCTTACATCTTGCTTCGCCTAAGCCTTCGCCTCAGCCTTTTCGTCATAACAGTTAATCGATCCGGGTTAAAAAAACTTTTGCACAAAAAACAAAGCCTTTACTTGTAATACTATAAAGCCTTCAGTACAGGTGCCAGTCCTGTTAAAAAATGGCTGAATCAGCGTTATTCCAGCGCCTGCCTCCGCGATCCACTGATGGATTTAGGGATTATGACCGACACCCTGGAAACAGCAGTTAGCTGGGAAAATCTTATTCCGCTCTGGAATGCTGTGCGAAAATATATTAAAAGCCGTCCGAATACAATCTGCATGGTTCATATCTCGCACGTTTATGAGAACGGGGCTAACCTCTATTTTACATTTCTGAGTCCAATGAAAAAAGGAGATGATTTAAACGATTATGTACAATTTCATAAAAAAATAATTGACACGATCGACAACAATAAAGGTTCGTTGTCGCATCACCACGGCGTTGGCAGGGTAACCGCGCCCTGGATGGAAAAACAACATGGCAAAGTCGGAATGGGATTGATGCAGGCGATCAAAGATTATCTTGATCCACATGGAATTATGAATCCTGGGGGTACGCTGGGGCTTAAATAAAATTACAAACTCATCGTGGCGAGCCTCAAAAAAATCGAACAACGAATTACGCGAATTAAACGTATAAAACTGAAGGAAGTCAAGGCTTATCTTTTAAGTATGTGTTTTAAATTAGTGTTAATTAGTGTCCGTCCTAAAAAGCAGTCATTCCTGTTGAAGCGAAGCGTAGTACCGGAATCTCTTACTTATACAAAGGAGATTCCGGCACAAAAAATCGCCGGAATGACAAAACAAGCATTTTTCGGACAAACACTAATTAGTGGATTAAAATTTTTAATAATTTTATTCAACAAATTGATTAAAAAGGTAAATATTATGACAGAAACTTCTGCTCCCTCCGATAGCATTTCTCTTTCACCAGAGGTACGGCAAGAGAACCTGCAAAAGCTGCAACACCTACAATTTGATATTTTAGTCATTGGCGGCGGTATCACCGGCGCTGGCATTGTTCGAGATGCTGCCTTGCGGGGGTACCGAACCGCCTTAATTGAGAAAGATGATTTTGCCGCCGGTACCAGCAGCAAGTCCGCCAAACTGGTGCATGGCGGATTTCGTTATCTGAAAAGCCTGGAATTCGGATTGGTCCATATTCGACGTACCCACCTATTTTCTCTTGATGCAAAACAAGCATGGGATATTCACGAATCAGTCGCTGATCGGCTGGGAAAATATTTGGGCTGGTCAAAGGCGAAAAAACAAGCCCAGATAGAAACGTATAAGTCAAAAATTAAAATCATCCAGTATTTTAGAGAAGAAAAATAAGGAGAAATTTAGTGAGAGTTTATTATATTTTGGGTCTGTTAATTTTCTATTGCCTGATTATTTCATGCAATCATCCGTCAAAAATCTCTGAAAATGAAATTAAGAATCAAGTTCAAGTCGTGTTAAACGAATCTGTGACAGCCTGGAATGAAGGTGATATTGAAAAATACATGGATTGTTATCTAAAATCAGACTCGCTGCGGTTTGCCGGAAACGGAGAAATTAACTTCGGCTGGCAGACTGTTTTAGAGAGATACAAAAAAGGATACCCGGATCAAGCGACGATGGGGTGCTTGACGTTTTCTGAAACAGATATTTCGGTTTTGTCTGAAAGCTATGCGCTTGTTTTTGGGCGCTGGCATTTGAAAAGAGAGAATGATGAACCAAACGGCTTGTTTACGTTGTTGATAAAAAACACAGAAAACGGCTGGCGGATTGTGCACGATCATTCGTCATCAACGAGATAGGAGTTCTATTTATTACAGGCAAAAATATACTTGTTTTGAGTTAAAATGTAACATCCGATCAACCTTTCAATTTCTGATTTACGATTTCGGAATGAAATGAATAACACAATCTTAAGATTTGAGCGATTATAGAACTAAATGACAAATTCTATTAATTCCGAAATCCGAAATCGTAAATCAGAAATTGATCGGTGCTATGTTTATTGTAGAGCTACTGTTATTGTAACTGTTACTTTGTCCAAAAAGGTAAGAATTATGGCACATCACAATCTAAAATCCGGTTATTCGCGATTAGTCGATCGGTTGAACCGCTTTCCTCAAGGCGCTCCGCCTTCTGAATTACTAAACAAAATATTAAAAATTCTTTTCACTCAAAAAGAAGCAGACCTGGTTTCACTGCTGCCCATAAAACCGTTCTCCGCTGAAAAAGCCAGCCGTATCTGGAAAATGGATGTGGTTTGTACTCAAAAGGTGCTGGACGAGTTGGCAAGCCGGGCTCTACTTGTCGATGTTGAAGAAAATGGAAAATCTGTTTATACATTGCCACCACCAATGGCAGGCTTTTTTGAGTTTTCCATGATGCGACTTCGCGATGATGTGGATCAAAAGGTGTTGAGCGAACTCTTTTATCAATACTTAAATGTTGAAGAAGATTTTATCAGGGAACTATTTACAAAGGGAGAAACGCAATTAGGTCGTACATTTATACATGAATCGGTCTTATCCAATGACAATGCACTTCACGTTCTGGATTATGAAAGAGCCAGCGAAGTTATTAAAACAGCCAAAGCAATGGCTATTGGCGTTTGCTATTGCCGTCACAAAATGGAACATGTAAACAGGACATGCGATGCGCCAATGGAAATCTGCATGACGTTCAACTCATCGGCAGCTTCATTGAGTAAATACGGATTTGCCCGCAAAGTTGATGTTGCTGAAGGTCTTGATTTATTACAATTGGCTTATGAAAATAACCTGGTGCAGTTTGGTGAAAATGTCAGAGAAAGAGTAAATTTTATTTGTAATTGTTGCGGCTGCTGTTGCGAGGCAATGATCGCCGCCCGAAGATTTGCCATTATGAATCCAGTTCATACGACTAATTTTTTACCTGTTGTGAATGAAGAAAAATGCGATGGCTGTGGGAAATGTACCAACGTATGTCCGGTGGAGGCAATGACATTGGTTACTGCAAATGATCCCCATAAACCAAAAAGGAAAAAAGCAAAATTAGATGAAGATATTTGCCTGGGATGTGGTGTCTGTGTCAGGTCGTGCGTAAAAGGATATCTTCATTTAATATCAAGACCCGAAAGAGTGATCACACCTTTAAACGGCACACATCGCGCAGTAGTAATGGCAATCGAGCGGGGAAAACTTCAACATCTTTTTTTTGATAACCGTGTGATGTGGAGCCATCGAGCGCTGGCTGCTGTGTTTGGCGTGATTCTGAAATTACCGCCTTTGAAACAGGCTTTAGCGAGCAAGCAGGTTAAGTCGCGGTATTTGGAGGTGTTGATAAACCGGTTGGGATATTAGTCATCCTTTAGGGGGATGAAAAATATAAGTTTTTTAATGTTTGTTGGCTCTTATTTTATAAAGACTTACGGGAATGTACTTCTGAAAATGTATAAAATCTTTGTCTGTCGTGAATATCTCAAGATTATGATGAAATGCAACAGCACATATCAAAAAGTCCGTATTTGAACCTTGAATCCCTTTTGCCCTACAAGTATTGAAAAACTCAGCTGCTTTCTCAAAATCTTTTGTTTTAATTGACATGTCAGAATATACAGACAAGTGATGCTTCAATTCTGTAAATTGTTTTTCTATTTTTATCCCAGACAATAATTCTTGTCTGATAGGACCAATTAACTGGACTCTTACTTCTTTTATTAATTTACTAAGTTCAGCAACAAGATTAGAATCTTGCCTATTCGACCTACGTAAAGCTTCAGACCAAATACAAGTATCAACAATTACCTTCATTGTATTTTCCGCTGTTCCTTATAATCATAGCCATCTTCGTACTCAACCTTGCCGAATAATTTAGTTATCTGATATTGCTTTCGTCTTTGTATGTATTCTTGTAAAGCATCATTTATGACAGCACGTTTAGTTTTATGCTTCCCAATTTTCAGGGCTATATTTAGAAGATTATCGTCTATTGCTAAATTAGCTGGCATTTGATTACTCCTATTCTAATATTTGAAAAATTCCCACTAAGCATAATCACCCAAAACACACGTAATATTTGTAAGTAATATGAGAATATTTTATCAAAATGTCAAGAAAAAAATGTTTGACAAAGATGATATTTTTTAGTACTTTTTATCAAGCAGTTTTAATCTCAAAAATGGATATATTGGGCGTAAAATAACCATAAAGAAAATCAAAAAAGGACCGCTTATGGGACATCTCGTTGGAAAAGATATTTACAGGAAACTTGGTAAAAAAATTGATAATCTCACAGTAAAGGTTCCCTGGAATGAAACCTTTTACAATATTCTCAAAGAACTTTACACAACAGAAGAGGCTGACTTGTTGGTAAAAATGCCATACACAATAGCATCTTTAAATAAAATCTCACAAGTTACAAAATATGAGGAATCAAAACTACGGAAACTTCTCGATGGTCTGTGTACCAAAGGTTTGGTGGTGGATATTTATGTGCGAGGTAAGTATTATTACATGCCGGCTCCGATGGTCATCGGTATATTTGAATTTACCATGATGCGAACCGGGGAAAATCTTGAGACAAAAAAATGGGCAAAATTATTCTATGAATATATGGGCGAAGACAATATCTTTTATGCAGCGAATTTTGGCAAAGGTCAAAAAATTTCCATTGAAAGAGCGCTGCCGCACGAAGAAGTCATCGAAACATCAGAATATGTTAAAATTTTGGATTATGAAAATGTTACTAATATTATTGAAAATCACAAGAAATTCGCCATTGGCATTTGTTCCTGCCGCCATGAAAAGCTCCATGTTGGAAAAAAAGAATGTGACGTTCCATTGAATAAATGTGTCACCTTTGGATTGTCCGCAGATTATCTTATCAGGCATGACTTTGCAAAAGAAGTGTCAAAAACCGAAATGCTGGAAACCACTGCTCATTCAAAGGAATTGGGGCTTGTGTTAAATGCGGATAATGTGCAGAATAATGTGAGCTTTATTTGTCATTGCTGTAAATGTTGCTGTAATACGCTGTTGGGGATTAGCAAACATGGTTATCCGGGCGTTATTGTTACTTCCAACTATATTATGAAAATAGACGAAAACAAATGCAACGGATGCGGAATTTGTGCCCGGGACTGTCCGATTAACGCAATTGAGATGGTTCCAACAACAGGGGCGGAATCAAAAATTAAAGCGCGCCCCAAAGTAGATGAATCGATATGCCTGGGATGTGGTGTCTGTGCTTTGCGGTGTAAGCCGGAAGCCGCGAAACTAAAGAAACGGGACAAGCGCGTCCTGCATCCACATAATACATTTGAAAGGGTCATCCTTCAATGTCTGGAAAGGGGAACGCTCCAGAACCAAATTTTTAACGATCCAAATAGTATCAGCCAAAAAGCCATGAGAGGCATTGTTGGTGGATTTTTAAAACTCCCGCCGGTTAAAAAAGCGCTTATGTCGGATATGCTTCGTTCTTCGTTTCTTGCGTCGCTGAAAAAAGGGGCTAATTTGAAAGGTGGCAGGGATTGGTTGTCAAAAATGTAAAATTGTTATGACGTCAATTAAATATATTAAATTGTTAAAAAGGATTTAGCAAAGAAATTTATTAACCGCCATGGTGGCTTTCGTAACAGGATATGACTATTATTCCAAAGGCTCCAACTATGTTTACATGGTTTGGTTTTTCATCGGATGTGTTTATATTGCGATGGCTTTTTTTAAAAAGATAAATTTTATTATTGCAAAACAACAATTTATTGGTTATATTATGTTTGTTAATGTTTCTTATGATATAGAAAACGATAAAACACGAACCCGGATAGCTCATAAGATTAAAGACTTTGGACAGAGAGTTCAAAAATCGGTTTTTGAAGCCGACGTGAGCAAAGAAGAATTTAAAAAACTTAATAAAATGTTAGCAGCTGTAAAATTGGGAAAAAATGACAGATCTGTATTTACGTGCTTTGCCTGGAATGTATAAAAAAAATTAAAATATAGGGAAAGGGGGAAGTTACAAAGGACAAGGACTATTATATTGCTTAAACTTCCACTTGCTGTAGCAAGTTACATGCCAATAAAAAATGTACCATTTTGGCATGAGGTTACACTTTAACGGATAACACACTAAAAATCAGTTAATTACATAATTATTTTTTCAACCATTTTCTCTGTTTAAATATAAAAATGACCATTTCAAAACAAGGTTACACTTTTGATCCTTGCAGCATATTAATAATAATGAAGTTGCAAAGGTGGCTGTAACAATTGCCCTAATCTGTATTGTGGGATTGAGACT
>JADHVV010000231.1 GCA_016783825.1 Candidatus Zhuqueibacterota bacterium
TTTTAATTCAGATGACTTTAAATTTCAACTATTACCGAAAATCAACGGCTGTTTTCAAAACTGCTTCAATAATCTGTTTATACCCCGTACATCGACAAAGATTCCCGGCGATTGCTTCTGTCACATCTTCTTCAGCGGGATCCGAATTCTCCTTGAGTAAAGCTGAAGCGGACATCAACATGCCCGGCGTACAATATCCACACTGAACCGCGCCATGCTTCAAAAAGTTTTCCTGCAAGCGGTTCATCAAACCGTCTTTTTCCAAACCTTCCACTGTTTCAATTTCAGCGCCATTTGCCTGGGGAGCTAAAATCAGACAGGAGTTTACTGCTTTTCCATTCAACAAAACTGTACAGGCTCCGCATTCACCGATGCTGCACCCTTCTTTGGTTCCGGTTAATCCTAAATCTTCACGCAGTAAATCCAATAAGCGGCGATTTGGCTTTGTTTCTACATTAACTTCTTTTCCATTTAATTTGAATTTTATTGATAACGACATTTTGATTCCATTAATTTTTAACCGCTAATCCACCAAAAAGACGGCGGACTTTCAGTTTCGCGAATTACGCTAATTATTTATGATGAATCTTGGACTATTTGTTAACTCTGCAATATTGAAACTTGACATTTTTTGCATTGTAAATAAAAGGATTCTTCATTGAAAATTTGTTTTTTTCGCGCAATTAGCGAAATTCGCGGTTCGTTTTTTTGCTAGCTTAAACAATGAACCCTTTGCAAAAACTGATAAAACATCTGTTGCACAACAGGAAGCTTATAAGCGCTTGACCAACGGAGACCGGTTTGTTCCAAAATTTGTTTTCCCATCTGCAAAGAAAGTTCTTTAAAAAATTCATCGCAGGCTTTTTTACCGCAAGCATAACTTTCCAATTCTTCAAACCGTTTGCCAATGGGAGTTACAGCCCCACTGGCAAAACGAATATCTTTTATTATTGAATCCTGAATATCCATCAGAACTGCCAGGGTAATTCTGCTAATGGAAAGACTTCGTCTTCTACCCAATTTATAAAAATCACCCAGGTAATTTTCAGAAAGGATTGGCAGCTTTATTTCCGTTACAACTTCATCTGTTTGAAGTCGGGTTTGGTACGGTCGTCTTAAAAAATCTTTTAACAATATTTCTTTATGCTGTTCTAACGATTCCAATTTTATTGACGCATCATAAACCAACAAAGCCGGAACACTATCAGCGCACGGTGCATTATTCACAAAATTGCCGGTCATTGTGGCGCGATTTCTTATTTGTGCGCTGCCAATTCCAGAAGCTGCTTTAGTAAGTAATGGAAAATATTTTTTGATCAGGGAATTATTTATGATGTCCGAAAATGTGTTTGCTGCACCAATTACAATGTTTTCTTTTTCTTTTCTGATTCCCTTTAATTCAGGAATATTATTTATATCAATCAAAATTTTTATTTTCTTAAAACGGGAGAGTCCTTGCTGCAACCCAGTGATGATGTCAGTACCACCAGCTAAAATTTTCGCGTCACCATTATGCTTATTCAATAATGTTAATAAGTCATAAAGATTTTCCGGTCGGATATATTCAATTGAAGGGATCATAAAGCGCTCCCCCTTTTTAAATCCAAAGGACTCAATTTTCTCTTCAACACAATTTCTTCCAGATTGAGCGGAAGGCTAAAATGTCTTATTCCGACTGCATTACGCACTGCGTTTGCGATTGCAGCGGCTGTTAATTCAAGCGTTGGTTCACCCAATGCCTTTGCTCCCCAGGGGCCAAATTGCTCGTCTCCCTCGACAAATTGCGGAATAATTTCACCAATGTCCTTGCTGGTGGGAATCAGATACTGATCAAAATTCAACTCTCGAATTGAACCTTCTTCTGTGGTGATCTCCTCCCATAGACCATAACCTGCTCCCTGGGTAACACCACCGTAAACCTGTCCTTGCGCACCCATTAAATTGATTACTCTGCCCGGATCGTGCACTGCAACCACCCGGTCAACATAAACTTCACCGGTTCCAATATTAACTGTAACTTCTGCCACCTGACAGCCATAAACGTAAGTGAAGTACGCCGAGCCCTGCCCTATCTCTTCATCCCATTCTACTTTGGGACCGGGATACCAACCTATTGTTGAAAGACTTATTCCTTTATTATAGGTTAAATTGCACAGTTTTTTGAATTGAATACTTCTCTTTGGTTTTGTTGCAACGAAAATTTCACCACCTTTAAATACAACTTTCTCATCTTTTTTCAAATTCCATTCAGTGCGCAAAGTATCTTCCAACCGAACCTTAATAATTTCCGCCGCAACCTTAACAGCGCCCCCTCCCATCAAGGTGGATCGTGAAGCCACTGTCGGACCACTATCAGCAATTATCCCGGTATCATGCTCAAGATAATAAATATTTTCCACTGAAATTCCCAGAACTTCAGCTGCGATAATTGAAAACGTTGTTCTCAATCCCTGTCCGTTTTCGGCCAATCCTGAAATTAAATATGCAGAGCCATCCGCCTGAACAGATAAATATGCTGCCGCAGCATCGATACCTTCTGCCCCAAGTGAACAGCCGCGAAAACTCAATGCCAATCCAATTCCTTTTTTTAACAGTTTTTCAGATGGAATGAAATCACCTTTTTCCAGAAATAATGAATCTTCCTGCTTTGCAATAAAATTTTTGTTTTGATAATTATTTGCTGTCTCGCTGTTTTGTTTGTAAGTTTTCCACTTCTCTGTAAAGCCTGATTTTTCAGTTGCAGCATCCAAAACTTTGATTAAATTCACATCATGCTTTACCAGCTTTTGCCCGGTGGATGTAATTGAGCCGATTCGCAGCCCATTAATTCTCCGAATTTCATCAGGCGTTTTATTCAGCTTGATGGCAATTTCATCCATGATTGATTCCTGGGCAAAAATCGGCTGCGGTGAACCGAATCCACGCATGGCGCCTGTGTAGGGATTGTTTGTGTAAACCGCTCGCACATCTGTCCAAACATTTTCGATTTCATAGGGTCCTGTTGCCTGAACAACAGTTCGCCACGTTACAAACGGACTCATGGAAGCATACGCTCCACCATCAGCCAGTATATCGATTTTCATGGCTTTAATTTTTCCATCTTCATTGTAGCCAACTTTGTATTTCATCCTGTAGGGATGACGCTTGTAGGATTCGAGGATGGAATCTTCTCTGCTGTAACGAATTTTCACTGGTTGCCCGGTCTTTAAGGCAGCCAATGCAGTCCGGGCTGAAAGGATATTCATTGTATCATCTTTGCCGCCAAAAGAGCCGCCCAATTCAGCTTGCCGGATACGCACACTGTTTAAAGGCAATCCCAATACACTGGAAACTACATTTCTAGCACTGTGGGGATTTTGAATACTTCCGATTACTTTTACACCTTTCTTGTCTTCTAGCGGAACAGCTATTACAGTTTCCGGTTCAATATAAGCATGTTCAATTGTTTGTGTGGTGTAAGTCTGTTCCAGAATAAAATCGCTCTGGGAGAAACCCTGCTCGATATCACCTTTACGCAATGGGTGATGAATGATGAGATTCGTTTCAAGTTCGGGGTGGATCAATGGTGCATCCGGTTGAAGCGCTTTTGTTGCATCAGAAAGAACCGGCAACGTTTCATATTCGTATTTTACTTTTTCCCGAAGATTTAATAACTCCCGTTCTGATTCGCCAACTAACATGCCGACAACATCACCAGGTGTAACAATTTTTTCATCACAAAAAATCGGTTGATCCTTTTTAATGATACCAATTCGCTTTTCCCCGGGAATATCTTTTGAGGTAATAATCGTTTTTATTGAAGGATGATTTTCTATTTCCGAGTAATCAATTTTTATAATTTTCGCATGGGCAATTGGCAGGCGCAGCATCACACCAAATAGTTGATTTGGATAGTTAATATCATCAGCAAATTTTGCTTTGCCGGTAACTTTTGCGTAACCGTCCTGGCGGATTATGGGTTTGCCGATGGTTGAGAAGTTATTCATAATGATGTAATTTATAATAAATAATAATTCAACTCTAATTGAGTGGAATAAAAAACTTAAAATCGTATATTGACTCATTTAATAATCCAAGGACTAAATTCAAATCAAGTTTATCCTGATTCAAATAAGTCACTAAACATATTTGACACTTTTTCAAATAAGTCTGGTTTAATGATGCTGAATTTTTTCAATATTTAATTCTTATCAATTGTAAATAATTTATGTACTTTGATCACGCTTTTTTCTGGTAGGATTCCATATTCCAGATCATTATTTGAAAGGTCAATGGAATATTCATCGTGCTTGTGGATTTGAGAAGAAACCACGCAGACAACTACATCATTGAATCCTTCATTATATTTGTTATTCGATACAATGAGTACTGGTCTTTTTTTAGTCGAAGATAAATCCGAATAAGGGAAAGGAACTAATACGATTTCGCGTTGTCTATACATGATCCCATGCACTTTTTTCTTGCCAATCTTTTACATTATTAATTGTGTGTTCGGTCAAATCTTCAGTATAATCTGTTATTACTAAATTATACTTCTCTTGAAAAAGAATATCAATCAAATCATCCACTTTTCTCAAAAAAGGAGTGTCTTTTAATATTTCAATTTCTTTTTTTAATCTTACATATTCATCTTTTGGGATAGTAACAGTTTCCATAAAACACCTATAATTTGATTCAAGCTTAATATATTAACTATTGTCAACAGGAATGTTTATTGGACTGCAAAGTAGAGGGAATTACTGATGCCATCCCAGTTAGCGAATAGCATCAGTTGCACAAATTTACACATTAAACCGAATACTCAAAACATCCCCATCCTGCACCACATAATTCTTTCCTTCCAGCCTGAATGTGCCATTACTTTTTACAGCTTTTTCCGAACCAGCCTGGATGAGAGCCTCATAAGAAAAACACTCCGCCCGAATAAAACCACGCATGAGATCGGTATGAATGGCGCCTGCTGCCTGAACTGCCGAGTCCCCTTTTTGAATGGTCCAGGCGCGGACTTCATCAGAACCAACAGTAAAAAAGCTGATATAGCCTAACATTTCGTAGGCAAATTTTGTCAGTCTATTCCGGGCTGATTCTTTAATTCCCATTTCATCCATAAACATTTTTTCATCATCTTCATTTTCCAATTGTGCCAACTCCATTTCAAAACTGCCGGCAAATTCAATAACATCGTGTGTCTTCTGAATTGATGGGATCAAACCATTACCATTTCCAAAATTATCTTCACCCGAATTTAAAATCGCCAAAAATGGTTTTTGCGTCAGGTATTGGTATCCCCTGATGACCCTTTCCTCATCCGCACTTAATTCCAATGTGCGAAGTGGTTTATTTTCATTTAAATGATCTAATATTCTATTTAATGTCTTTTCTTCAAATACCAGTTCATTTGTCTTTTTGCCGCGTGAAAATTGATGCGCGATTCTTTCCAAACGTGTCTCTGTAAAAATCAAATCAAATAATAACAATTCATCGCTTATCAAATTGATATCATTAAGGGGTGATACATCTCCATTTAAATCATCTTTAAAATTCTTAACAACTAAAGTCAGGGCATCCATTGTTTTTATGAGATTTAATAATTCACTGGAAAATGTTCCTTCTTTTGCAGAGCCGGCAGAAAGTCCCACAAAATCTATTAATTCAATAGTAGCAAAGGTTGTTTTTTTCGGAAGATACATTTCAGTAAGTTTTCCAACTCTCTCATCCCCGACTTCAACTATTGCAATATTTGGTTCTGCCTTTGCATTTGAAAAAACATTCACTTCAGCCTGCAATTCTGTTAGTGCATTAAAAATCGTTGTCTTGCCTGAATTCTGTAATCCAATTAAACCTATCTTCATTTTTCAAATTCCTTACATTTTATTTTCATTTATATGTTTCTTTACTTATCAACGTTGTTCAATTCTTATTATTCATCACAATTCAAATTCATTGATATTGTCAAAGAACCATTGAACAAATAATAACTTAAGTAATGCTTTATTCGCTTGATTTACTAATAAGTTCCCAACTCTTTAGCTAAATTTATAATTGCTCTGAAATCATTTAGACTCACAGAATCAGGCACTGAATGATCCGAAGAAAAAATATATCCGCCATTTTCTTTTAAGATCGGAATCACTCTTTCCATCTCTGCTTTAATCTGTTCCGGTTTATCCCACAAGACGGCATTAACGCCGCCATGTAAAACCAAATCTTTCCCATATTTTTGTTTGAGGAAAATAGGATCCATGCCCGCTTTAACCTCCAACGGATTGAGCGCATCAACACCTATTTTGATGAATTCAGGGATAAATGGATTCACATCA
>JADHVV010000056.1 GCA_016783825.1 Candidatus Zhuqueibacterota bacterium
CATGGGCGTTGAGATTAAATTGAACACAAATGTTGGAGTCGATGTCGCTTTTAAAGATTTAATGAACAATGGATTTGACGCCTTCTTTGTCGCAGTGGGAATGTTTGGCGACCGCTCTTTAGGCGTTGAAGGTGAAGATTTATTGGGCGTATTTCAAGGGGTTGACTTTTTGCGTGATGTCAATCTTGGCAAATCACCATATATTAAAGATCAACGCGTCGCAATTATTGGTGGCGGAAATACAGCAGTTGATGCTGCCAGAACTTGTGTTCGAATGGGTGCGAAAGAAGTAACAATAATTTATCGCCGAACCCATGAAGAGATGCCTGCCTTTTTGGAAGAAATAGAAGACAGCCTTGAAGAAGGAATTGAACTAATTACCCTTGCGGCTCCGGTAAGAGTCCTTGGTGATGAAGGGAAAGTAACCGGTATTCAGTGTATCCGAATGGATCTGGATATTTTTGGCAAAGATGGTCGCCGTAAACCAGTGCCTCAAAAAGGTTCCGAATTTATCGTTGAGGTTGATGTAATCATTCCTGCTATTGGTGAATTTTCTGATGTTGAAAAATTGTTTGAAGGATTGGAAGTAGAAACCTGGGATAATGGCACGATAAAAGTAAATAAAAAAGGTCAAACAAGCATACCCAATGTTTTTGCTGGTGGTGATGTTTCCACAGGCCCGGCAACTGTCATCAAAGCAATTGGCGATGGTCAAAGAGCTGCTGAATCTATTGATCAATTTTTATCAGATGAAAATAATAAAACATATCCCTGGAGAATTCATAAAACAGCAAATGTAGAATTTGATATGGATGCGGAGCCAGTTGAATTTGCCAGACAGAAACCCGAAAGGATACCTTTAGAAAAACGAATAAAAAGTTTTGATGAAGTCGAGCAAGTATTTACAAAAGAGATAGCGATAAAAGAAGCCAAAAGATGTTTGCGGTGTGAAATGGAAGTTGAATTGCTCAAAGAATAAATAATGAGAGCGATTACAGGGTAAACATTAAAAAATGCACGCAAAAACGCAAAGACGCAAAGTGTACGCAAAGAAAATAACAATGATTATGAATCAGTAAACATTTGAAATTAATTGATTTATTATCGAGATTAAAAATTATGATGAACGAAAACGAATTGTCTTATGAAATTATTGGTGCAGCCATTGAAGTTCATAAAATTCTGGGACCTGGATTACTGGAATCAGCTTATGAGGAATGTCTTTGTTATGAGCTTAGGCAAAAAAAAATCAAATATGATCGGCAACTTTGGTTGCCAATGAGATATAAAGAAATCATTGTTAGAGAAAAAATGTACCGTTTGGATATCTGGGTTGAAAAGAAAGTCATTATTGATGTAAAGTCAGTTGAGACAATCCCACCGGTTTATAAAAAGCAAGTCTTAACTTATCTAGAGCAAACGGGAAGTAAATTGGGACTTCTGCTAAATTTCAATGTACCATTTATGAAGGAGGGCATTGAACGTATTGTTTTGGGTTTAGAAGAATAAAATATTATTAATTTTTCTTTGCGTTGCCTTTGCGATTTTGCGTCCTTGCGTGATCTATGTCTTTAAAAATAATTCAGAATTTACCATCGAAACATAATAAAGGAAAATTCTATGATCAATTTATCAATTAATGGTATTGAAGTTGAGGTGGAGCACGGAACTACTTTATTAGAGGCGACCAAATTTTTGGGCATCAATATCCCTACCCTTTGTTATAATGAAGGATTGAGTCCCTATGGCGCATGTCGCCTCTGTGTTGTTGAAATACGGGACGGGACTGCTTCTAAAATGGTCAGCTCATGTACTTATCCTGCAACAGAAGGTCTGAAAGTATTTACGCATACGGAACGCGTATTAAAAGCCAGAAAGATGGTCATCGAACTGCATCTCGCTACCTGTCCAAGTTCAAAAGTAATTCAGGATTTAGCATCAAAACATGGCGTTTTTCAGGTTCGTTTCAAACAGGAATATGAAGATTGTATTAATTGCGGGTTGTGCGTGCGTATATGTGAAGAACAAATGATGGCAAAAGCCATTGGTTTTGTGGGACGCGGCGATAAAAGACACATCACAACAGCATTTGATATTAAATCTGAAGTATGCCGATTGTGCGGCGGTTGCATGTACATCTGTCCTGCTTGTCAAACAAGATGTCTCGGTCCAAATGTACAGGAAGATGGCGCTATTTGCAACGCCTGTCTTAACCTGGAGCCGCCCTGTGTTGATTATTTTGAAAATCAAATGTGTTATATGGATCCTTGTGTCGCTTGCGAGCAGGCATCTACGAGGATTCCTAAAAAAGAAAAACAATTAGTTGAAAGTTGACAATCTTTAATTCAATAAAAAATATAAATGAAAAAATAAATAATTTGAAATAAATAAGGAGAGTCGCAATGCCATCATTAACAAAAGTGAATCGTTCAGCAGCAACGTTATCAAAAAACAGAACTGAAGATTCCATCAGCCCATTTAGCGGAATGTGTGTAACCTGTGTGGACGGTTGTGTTGGAATGTGTGAAATCGGTAAATCAGCATATCGAGGTCATGAGGTTATTTATCCCCAACCGTTTGGTATAATCACAACTGCATCTGAAAAAGACTACCCGGTTGATTATTCTCATTTTACAATTTTAGGGACTGCTGTCGGCGCTCATGGAATCGAAGCTGATAGCGACAAAGCTATATTTCCCAATGTAAAGTTGGATACTGAAATTGGTCCTTTTAAATTTAAATTACCGATAATGATCCCTGGTCTCGGATCAACCAATGTCGCTCTGAATAACTGGGAAGGATTGGCGATTGGGACTGCACTGGCAGGTACCGGACTCACCATTGGGGAAAACGTAGTGGGTATGGATGTTGAAGCCGAAATTATAAACGGCAAAGTCGTAAAAGCGCCAGAGTTAGACCGCCGCGTTAAAATGTTCCAAAAATGGCAGCGCAATGGTTCTGGTGTAATTGTACTTCAGGCTAACGTTGAAGATACCCGGTTGGGAGTTCAGGAATACGGTCTTCGTGAGTTGGGTGTTCAAGCGGTTGAATTAAAATGGGGACAGGGCGCTAAAGATATTGGCGGGGAAGTAAAAATCAAAAATTTAGCAAAAGCCCAATTATTGAAAAAGCGCGGCTATGTTGTTCTACCCGATCCTCTCGATGAAAACGTTGTAAAAGCTTTTGAAGCTGGCGCTTTTAAAGAATTTGAACGGCACTCCAGAGTTGGTATGGTCACAGAAGAAGGTTTCATGGAACGAGTTCAGGAATTGCGTGATGCGGGAGCAAAATCTATTTTCCTGAAAACAGGCGCTTACCGACCTGCTGATTTAGCCAGAGCGATAAAATTCGCTTCCAAAGCAAAAATCGATCTGTTAACAGTTGACGGCGCTGGAGGCGGAACTGGTATGAGTCCGTGGAGAATGATGAATGAATGGGGAGTACCAGCTGTTGAACTTCACTCATTATTATACGAATACGCTGATAAACTCGCTAAAAAAGGTGAATATGTTCCTGCGTTAGCGCTTGCGGGCGGATTTACTTTTGAAGATCAAATGTACAAAGGATTGGCTCTTGGAGCGCCTTACGTTAAATTGATTGGCATGGCTCGAGGTCCGTTAGCAGCGGCAATGGTCGGAAAAACAATCGGGAAAAAAATAGATGAAAGTATGATCCCTGTTTATGTAGAGCGGTTTGGCGATAGCATTGAAGAAATATTTGTTACAGCGGCTGATGTTAAGCATGAGTTGGGAGCTGATACCTTCAAGGAATTGCCAACAGGTGCGCTCGGTCTTTATACATATTTCGAACGTTTAGCCCAGGGTTTACGCCAGTTGATGACAGGAAACCGTAAGTTCACTTTAGCTCATGTTGAAAGAGATGACATTGCAGCGTTAACTCGTGAGTGCGCTGACATTAGCGGAATAACTTATATCACTGATGTTGACAAAGAAGAAGTGGAAAAAATATTGGCGAGTTAATCTAATATCTATTTGTTGACAAATTTTATAATATTTTAAACGCTCCATTTTTTATGGGGCGTTTTCCTTTTTTTGAAAATTAAATTGGCGAAATTAAAACTGCTTGATATTTTTAATTTTTTTAGTATATTAAATATTATTCATCTTATAGTCATATAATACATTTTGACCTGTCTAACAATTTATAAATGAAAGGGCTCAGTAAATGAATCAAGAATCATTCAATGCTTTTAAAATGGCTCAATCTCAGTTTGATAAGGTAGCAGAAATTCTGGAACTCGATACCGGGACGAGGGAATTATTACGGAATCCTATCAGGGAATATCATTTTAGTATCCCAATCCGCCTGGATGATGGCACTGTAAAAGTATTTCGTGGATTCAGAGTTCAACACAATGACGCACGAGGTCCTGGAAAAGGAGGAATACGATTTCATCCTCAGGAAACAATCGATACGGTGCGCGCTTTGGCAATGTGGATGACGTGGAAATGCAGCGTTGTCAATATCCCGCTTGGCGGCGGCAAAGGTGGCGTAATTTGTGATCCCCACAATCTAACCGACAGAGAGCAGGAACAAATTTGCCGCGGCTGGGTAAGACAAATTTCTCAAGATGTCGGTCCATTAATTGATGTCCCCGCACCTGATGTTATGACGAACGCTCAACACATGTTATGGATGCTCGATGAATTTGAAGTGATACACGGCGCTAAATTCCCTGGATTCATTACAGGCAAACCAGTTGGGATGGGCGGATCCTTAGGCAGAACAGAAGCTACAGGATATGGAGTCGTTTACACGATTAGAGAAGCATTGAAAGAGTTAAAAATTAATCCGGAATATACCAGAGCAAGTGTTCAGGGTTTTGGAAATGTTGCCCATTATGCCATTGAACTTTATCAGCAACTTGGTGGAAAAGTAATTTGCGTTTCCTGTTGGGATCAGGCTGACAAAACATCTTATTCTTTCAAAAAAGAAGATGGAATCGATTTAAATGCTTTGCTGAATATAACTGACCAATTTGGCGGTATCCAGAAAGATAAAGCGAGCGACCTGGGATATGAAATACTTGATGGTGAAGCCTGGATAGAACAAGATGTTGATATACTCATCCCTGCGGCAATAGAAAACCAAATCACTTGTGATAATGTTCATAAAATTTCAGATAAAGTAAAAATAATTGCTGAGGGCGCGAATGGTCCAACAACGCCAGAAGCTGATACAGAAATTGAAAAACGAAAAATTTTTAATATACCTGATTTTCTGGCAAATGCGGGAGGCGTTGTCTGTAGTTATTTTGAACAGGTTCAAAGTAATATGAACTATTTTTGGGAAAAGGATGAAGTACTCGAAAAACTTGATATAAAAATGACATCTGCTTTTAAGGCAGTGAGCGACCTCGCAAAGAAAAAGAATCTATATATGCGTGATGCTGCCTATGTTATTGCCATTAATAGAGTTGCCCAGGCTTGTAAAGATCGCGGTTGGGCTTGATAATCTATAATTATTTTTTGTAACCCAAAATATTTTTTCGCCACGAAGACACAAAGGCAAAAATTTTTAAAAAATAATTTAAGAATATAATTCATAAATTGATAGTATAAAAATGAGGTAAGAGTTCACTGAAGTCCGTCTATATTTGTCATTCCCGCACCATAGGCATTCCCTTCGGTCACATGTTTTTAGCGGGAATCCATAGTTCAATAGCAAAATGGATGCCCGATAAAAGCATTCGGGCATGACAATCGGAAATAGTGATAATTACGCTTCATGGAACGGCGTTCAGTGAACTCTTACAAAATGAGTTTAAAATTCAATTAGCTTCTATCTTATTGTTTCTTCGTGCCTTGGTGTCTTTGTGGCGAGTATTTATGAATAAGTAATCCATGGAAATTAGTTATGAATAATCTAAAAAAACCAATAAACAATATACTCGAGCATCTACAGGAAAGGACTAAAGAACTTAATTGTTTATATGAAATTGAAGAATTACTTAATAATACTGACAGAGACGTAGAAAATATTTTTAATGGTATAATAGAGGCAATTATTTCAGGGTGGCAATATCCAGACGTTTGTCAGGTAAGAATTATTTATGAAGAAGCAACCTTTCAATCATCATCTTTTAAAAAAACCAGGTGGCGACAAAAAGCAGATATTCTTGTTCAGGATAAACCTGTTGGAAAAATTAATGTATGTTATACCGAAAAAATGCCACCTGCTGAAGAAGGACCTTTTTTAAAAGAAGAACGCAGGTTGCTCGACACGATTGCAACTCGTATTGGTAATTTTATAACTTATCAGCAATTAAAGCATTCTCACCAAAAATGGGAAACAAGCACTCAAAAATTATCACAACAAGATAAAGATAAGTGGAAAACCATTCTTGAAATTTTAAGCAACACAGATAAAAATCTTTATCAAAAAATTTCTCGAAAAATGTTGAATTATCTCTGTTGGAATGGAATAAAAGAAGCTGAACGTTTGTTAAAACAATTTGGGCTGAGTTATAAACCAGACGATGAAAAATTATCTATCGACCCCAACAAGCCGCTTCAAAAAGAAATTTTGCCAAATTTTTTAAAATTTAGTGAGGCTACTTTTTCAATTGCTGCAAAACATTTAACTGAACAAGAAATTCTGACATGTATTCAAAATTGGATCAAAGATGACAAATCAAGTGTTCTCGTCACTGTTCTTGAAAGTTTCGATACCTCAATCGGGGAAATTTCTGATGCACTTGAACGATTTTATCTTACGAATCCCGAAGGACTTGAACTTAATCCAGCTACAGAAAAAGGTATTAAAGTATCGCTAATCCATCGTTTCTTTACGGAGCAGCTTCAATTTATCAATATCGCTAAAAATTATGTTGAAATAAAAGATTTTTATAATTTGCTTCAGCGGATAGTTTATACTCAAAAAAGTTATGGAAAATTAGGTGGTAAGAGCGCAGGTTTGTTTTTAGCAGCACAAATCATCAAAAAATCTTCCGCAGATTCTGATTTATTAAAAAATATTAAATTTCCCAAGACCTGGTATGTTACTTCAGATATTTTACTCAAATTTATACGTTTTAATAATTTAGAAGACCTGTTCAATCAGAAATATAAAGATATTGACCAGGTTTGCCAGGAATATCCTCATATAATACAAATATTTAAAAATTCATATTTCCCACCTGATATTATAAAATTTTTATCAACAGCATTAGATGATTTAGGGAGTTGTCCCCTAATCGTTCGAAGTTCTAGTTTATTAGAAGATAGAATGGGTTCTGCTTTCGCTGGAAAGTATAAAAGTTTATTTCTGGCAAATCAAGGATCGAAAAAAGAACGATTGGACTCATTGATAGATGCTATTACCGAAGTATATGCTTCTACATTTGGGCCAGATCCCATTCAATATCGCGCCGAAAGAGGTTTGCTCGACTTTCATGAAGAAATGGGAATTATGATTCAGGAAGTTGTTGGCGCTAACGTAGGAAATTACTTTATCCCTGCATTTGCAGGCGTTATATTCAGTAATAATGAATTTAGATGGTCTGAGCGTATTAAACGAGAAGATGGATTAATCAGGATAGTGCCTGGATTGGGAACCAGGGCTGTCGATCGGGTGGGTGATGACTACCCTATTCTAATTAATCCTTCTCAACCAAATTTAAAAGTTAGCGTAAGTTTAGAAGAAATTGTTCGTTATTCACCCAAAAAAATTGATGTAATTAATCTTGAAACCAACACATTTGAAACAAAATTAATTAATGATTTACTCAAAAAGTTTGGAGATGAATATCCCAAAGCCCATCAAATAATCTCAATTCTTGATCATGATCGCATAAAGAAACCCAGCGCTTTCGATGTTGATTTTGAAAAAGATAATATTGTAATTACTTTTGATGGCTTAATAAAAAACACGTCATTTGTCGCACAAGTAAAAACTCTTTTGCAATTACTCCGAAAAAATTTCAATACGCCCGTTGATATTGAATTTGCCTGTGATGGAAAAAATTTCTACCTGTTACAATGTCGTCCACAAAGTTATTCAAAGGACAGTTTACCTGTCTCAATCCCACAAGATATTCCTGAAAATGAAATTATTTTTTCTGCGAAACGTTTTATTTCAAATGGACTGGTACCTGATATTACCCATATTGTTTATGTTGACCCTGAACAATATAATCAACTTGACAATTTATCGGACCTCAGACTGGTTGGAAAAGCCGTTAGCAAGCTCAATAAACTTTTGCCGCGGCGTAAATTCATATTAATGGGACCTGGAAGATGGGGAAGCCGTGGAGACATAAAATTAGGCGTTAATGTTACCTATTCAGATATAAACAATACTGCAGTGCTTATTGAAATCGCTCGAAAAAAAGGTAATTATGTGCCGGACTTATCTTTTGGCACTCACTTTTTTCAAGATTTGGTTGAGTCATCTATTCGCTATATTCCACTTTATCCAGATGACCCGGACATAATATTTAATGAAAAGTTCCTTATGAATTCTTACAACTCTCTTTCTGACTTAGCACCTGAATATTCTCATCTGTCAGAAACGATCCATGTGGTTGACATTCCGAAAGTAATGGATGGTTCAACACTGCAAATTTTAATGAATGCGGAAATTGACGAAGCGTTAGGCATATTAGTAAAATCAGATTAAAAAACAGAAGAATAATAGTTCAACCCCTTTGGGGTTGGTATTACTTTTGGTTGTACTTTGTTTCCCACGGATTGCATCCGTGGTTATTCAAGTCAATCTCCTTCGGAGATATTTATAAAAAAATGTGAATATGAATATTTTTGAAAAATCCCGAAGGGATTTAATATGAATAACTACAGGTGAAACCTGTAGAGAACAAATAATAAAGTAAAAAATGGAAATAAAATTGTTAGAATTTGTAGTAATTGGAATATTTGTTTTTGTTATTACCAATCTCGATGATTTTTTATTGTTGTTATTGTTTTTTGGTAATCGGAGTTATTCAATTCGAGAAATCGTTTTGGGACAGTACTTAGGGATTTCTCTGCTTATTTTGATTAGTGGAATTTTGTCATTAGTCTCACTTATTATTCCTGCTTCCTGGATTGGATTGATGGGTTTCTTACCTATTTTGATTGGACTGTGGCAGCTTTTAAAACGTCGTTCTAAAACGTATAATGAAAATATTATTGAAAAATTAATTCAAAAAAATAAATTTTTTGGCTCGTATCGATCAAAAATTCTTGCTGTTGCAATTGTAATATTTTCTAGCGGCGGGGACAACATTGGAGTTTATGTTCCGTTGTTTGCCATTCACACCATTGGTCAGGTTCTTTTATTCATAGCGATATTTATGTTATTTACTTCTGTTTGGTGTTTTGTCTCTTATTATATTACGAATCATACGCTTGCCGGGTATAAAATAAGGCGCTATGGACATATCATTTTACCATTTGCTTTGATCGGGTTGGGTGTGTGGATTTTGTCAAAATCTATTATTTTTTAAAAATCAAAAGGAGCCTTTTTTTATAAATAAAAGAATCAGATACATTATAATTGTTAAAAGCCGATTTAATATTACGCACTTAACATATTAAAAATAATAAAAATATATCATAGTTATTGCAATAATCCCAATTATCAAATTCATTGGTAATCCAATCTTAATGAAATCCCTGAATTTGTACCCGCCAGGGCCATATACCATTAAATTTGTTTGATATCCTAACGGAGTTGCAAAACTTGCAGAAGCTGCAAGGGCAACCACTATTGCAAATGGTCTCGGATCAATTGCAGCCTGTTTAGCGGCAGCCATTGCTATGGGAAATAGCAATGCCGCTGCAGCATTATTGGTTATTACTTCAGTAAAAAAGCTTGTCATGAAGTAAATGCTTGCTAAAACACCTATTATTCCTAAAGGCCCGATTAAAAAAATTATTCTTTCAGCCAAAAAATAGGCAACCCCTGAATTTTCAAGGGCTTGTGCAATACCAAATGCTGAAGCTATTATAAGTAGTACGTTCCAATGGACGCTTTTGTAGGCAGTATTCGTCGAGATACACTTTGAGACAATAAATACAACTGCAGCTAAAGCAGTTGCCACAACAATTGGCACAAGTTTAAGAGCCATAGCAAGAATCATTAAAACGAAAATTGAGATTGAGAAATAAGTGTACCACTTTGGTTTTGAATATACTATTTCAGATTTGGAAATGAGATAAAAATCCTTTGAATTATACCAGTCTTTCAAAAAATTATATTTTGATAAAATTAATAATGTATCACCAGAATGAAGTATAATATCACCAATTTTTTTCTGTATTCGCTCACCACTTCGATGAATTGCAATAATAACAGCATTGTAATGGCTTCGGAAATTGCTTTCCCGAACATTCATTCCTATTAAAGGGGAACTTGGGGAAATGACAACCTCAAATGTCTTTAAAATATCAGAATCATAATTTTTTAAATCAAACGTTCTATCTTTTAATATTGAAAGACCTGGTGTTTTTTGCAATTCGATTATCGTATTGGGAAGACCAGTAAAGAATAACCTATCACCTAACATTAATTTTTCATCGGGGCTTATAGGAGCTAATATTTGTTTGTCACGCTCTATTTGAAAAAGAAACAATCCTTTTAAATGTCTGAGACCAGCTTTTCCAATAGTGTCTCCTAAATGTTGGTAATTAGCTTCCACTTTTAATTCAACAACAAATTCTCTGGTATTTTCTCCAAGCTCAATTAATAGTTCCTTTCTTTCTGGCAGAATTCGATGTCCCAATATAGCAATCAATAAAATACCGATAGTTGCTACTGGAATACCTACTGTGGATATTTCAAAAAAAGACATGCCACCGATGCCCTCTTCAATCATCAATCCATGAACAACTAAATTTGTGCTGGTTCCAATTAATGTACAAGTTCCTCCTAAAATTGAAGCATATGATAGTGGGATTAAAAATTTAGACACAGAATATTCATTTTTTTTAGCCCATGAGCGAATGGTTGGTATAAGCATTGCGACAATTGGAGTATTATTAAAAAAAGCGGACATAACGGATACGGGAAAAAGAAAACGCAGCAATTTAAAAGTAATAGTTTTATTATCCTTTTTCCCTAATAAAAATGTGCCCAATTGATTGAGGATGCCAGTCTGCGTTAAAGCTTCTGCAACGACAAATAAAAAACCGACTGTGAGCATTCCGCTATTTGAAAAACCAATTAATGCCTCTTTTAAATTAATAACTTGCCCAATAATTAATAAAATTAATGTTGAAAAAATTACAATATCTGGTTCAAAAACTTCTTTTACCAAGAGAACAGTCATTAAAATAAGAATAATTGAAGTATAATAAAATGAAAAATCTATCATATTATTTCCTAATAAAATGAACCCGCATAATTCTATTTACAATACCTGATAAGCAAAAAACAAAGCTCGAAACTAAACACCGGGGTAACTTCATACGTAATATTTTTTCATTGATATTGATTTATATCATTTTGCTTGTATTTTGTTCCAAAATTGATTAAGTTAAATCATTCTAACTTTTAATTAAATTTAATAATTATATGAGTAAAACAATTGTAGAAAAGGTCGGAGATGTAAAAATTTATGGCACAGGTTTATTAGGTGGGAAAGGTGAAGGATTAGTAAAAATAAACGAGTGCTATATTCCCGGTGCCCATAAATTAAGAACCCGTGTTCTGACAACCGAGTTCTACGACCATTATTTGAATAACGGGGGACAATTCGGCAACGAAGAATTGGAAACAATTTCCAGTATATTAGAGAAGTTAGAAAATATCCCCATAAGTGTACGCTCATCAGCCACCAATGAAGCCTGTCTCACTCCTGATTCTCCTGGTTCTGTTCATGCGGGCGAAAATACTTCCTTCATGCTCCCAAATAATCATCCGGAATTTTCCGTTCGCCTCCAACAATTAATTCAATCAATTTATTTTATTTATAAAGACTTTACGCAAAATCAGCCGATAAATGGTAACGAAAAAATGGCAATCGTTATAAATCCTATCCCAGGAATTTATGATGAAACATTGGCAGGATCAGTCTATTATCCATTGATTTCCGGTGTGGCAAATTCGTTTTTTCCGTATGCCTTAAAAGCACAGAATCCGAAAGATGGTTTTGCCCGGATCGCGTTTGGACACGGCTATTCAACGGTGATTGATGATTTTGAAGTCATCTCGATGGCTACAATAAAGGAACCCATCCCTTTCAATCTATTGGGAGATGGACAGATGTACTTTTATGCCATCAATCTCAGCAAAAACGATTCACTTGTTGGGCATGAATTGGAGACAATGAAAAAATTGCATGCCAGGTTTTCGACTTCCAATTTTATTAATTTATTGGGTAAAAATAAAGAGAGAATTAGTTTTGAAAAATTGATCAAAGAAAATCGATTTGGATTTAAATCAGGTTTATTGGAAATAATGGATACCATCGCGAAGAACATATCCGCCCATTTCCAAATTGAATTTGTTTTTAATGTTGAAAAAAATAACGGCGATGATGTGGGCAGGTTCCACGTGGTACAATTAACACAATTGCCCGAACAAAAATTTGAAAAAATTCAAATTCCGGATCAAGCAAAACATACTTACCTATCTGTAAAAAATATTCAGGGGCATGGGATTAAAAACAACCTTCGCCAGGTTATTGTTGTTTCACCCTTTATTTATACCAAAGAAAAGCACGATTCAGTTCGATCAAAAATAGCTGCTATGAACAGGGAGTTAAAAGAAAAAAATGAAGATTATATTCTGATCGTTCCGGGAAGATTAGGCAGCAATAACCGGGAATGGGGGATTCAACTTGAATTTCGGGAAGTTGACCGAGCAGCAGCAATTTTTGAATATGGAGTTGATGTTGCCGGAAGAGCAGAACCTATAAAAGATGAAAATACACTTACCGGTGGAATCTATGGCAGTCATTTTCTCTACATGCTTCAGGGTGGTGATGATGAAGAACAAAAGCGACTGCAAACACGGATTTACGGAACACAAGGCACTCACTTTTTAACAAATTTGGTCAGTAATAATGTTGTCTATGGATTTATCACACCAAACGAAGACCTGTTTGATCCATGGTTTTTTAAAGCGCCCAATTCAAGTGACGCGGTTTACCTGTTAACATTTCCGGAAGAAGTCAACATTTATGCTGATACGAATAATCAAAATTGTGTTGTTGTCGCGGAATATTAAAAATGAAAAAAGCAAAAAAATTCAATTTTGTACCAAGAACAATTAACCCGGTAAAAATCACCAATGCGGTAATCCTGTCAGGTAACGAACACATCCGATTGGCTGGTACAGTGCTTTCAGAAAATAGCCCCTGGATTGATGTTAATATTTTACCGGATCCAATCACTGCATCCGAATACCTGTCTGACCAACCTTCTGTTTTGCTATTTGATGATACAGCGTTATCATTTGTGGATACGGAAAAAATCAAAGCCAACAATAAAGACGTTGTTTTAATTTTATTATCTTCCAATGATTTAATTAATAAATCATCTCCCTCCGTTGCAAAGCAAAAATATCCCTATACAGCAAAAGCCGACCTCATATTTGCCATCGATAATTTTGAGTTTCTGCCAGAAAAAATAATTACATCCGTGGTCAGGTGTGCAGAAGATAAACTGAATATTGAAAAATATTCAAGCGAAAGAAGGTACATCTTTTTATTGGTTGATGATGAACCGCGGTGGTTTTCACAGTTCCTGCCACTCCTTTACAATATAATTGGACAACGCGCTGACGTGATGGTAACCCGTACTTACGAGCAAGCGCTGAAGTTCTTGTTCGATGTAAACTGTTCATCCGAAATAAGTGAAGATTATTTTTCTAAGGGACATGGTGATGATGTCGTTTGTTTGATAACGGATATATTTTTCCCAAAAAATGATACTTTGGAAAGCGAGGCCGGCAGAGAACTGGTTAATTTGGTCAATAAACGTTATCCAAGAATTCCAATAATCATTGCCTCAAAAGCAAAAGAAGCTGAACTTCTCAGAAGTATAGCCTACATTTTGCCTAAAGGCGATCCGGGTAGTTTAGAAAAACTTTCCGATTATATAAACGATTTTACCGGTATGGGAGATTTTATCATTCGCGGGAAAACAGGTTGGGAACATTATCGCATCAAACATATACGTGAATTATATGATATTATTCTGAGAGCGGATAAGAGCACCAAAAAAGCTGAAAAGCTTCGACAATTTTTTGAAATGTACGGAGAAAAAGATTACTTCTCAACCTGGCTGTATATGCACGGTTTCAGACAGTTAGGCGATGAATTACGCCCCAGGCGTGACAGCGGACAGCGGCTAGTTACTGTCCTTAAGCGGTATTTAAAAAGAGAAATTTTAAGAATGAAATTAACGCCGCTTGAAATTGAGGGAAAAGAAATTTATTACCTTACCGACCTGCTGACGCTTCTTCGCACCATAAATCCCGATAAAATCCAGCATTTCACAGATCATGATATTTTTTCAAACTGGCTGGATAGAAAGGGTTACCCGGAATTGGCTGAAGCATTCCGCCCGGTACATGGCAGTGGAAATAAGTTAAAAGAAACGCTCATTAAGATAATTGAGAAATGGATAAATATTTATTTGGAGAGGCTCTAACCTGAAATCAAAATTCAGGAACCATCCATGAGTCATCTCTAAAAAGCCACAATTTACACTAATACCTTGTTCTAGAAATAATATAACTGAAATTGGCAATATTAGATGATTAGTTACAGTTCAATTGAATTTAAAATCAGACATTCGTGATCAAAATATTTGCTCCTGAATAACCTTATTTTTGCTTTTAAAACCTTAGTAGCAAGCAAAATCTCCAAACACCCTAACCTTATTACCTTATTTAATGATAATAATAAGGTAATAAGGTTAAAATCTGTGAGTTATCATTATTCTATTAAGATTAAAAAGACAAAAATAAGGTTTCAAAATCAAAGATATTTATTTGTACAAATAATTTTAACACTTGATATGAATGAACAATTACGCTGATTAATATTATATTTCACCAAATAATCAAACAATAAATGGTGATAGGGAGAAAAAGATATGGATATTTATGAAGAAGCCTCTAAATATAGTGGTTTATCAATCGAAGAATTGAACAGAATAGAACAAATCATTGTAAAAAAAGGTAACTTTTCAAAAGAAAAAGTCCAGAATGGAATTAGCAACTTTTGTTGCAAAATTGGAATGGTTCGCCACTACTTTAAAACAACCTCTGTTGAAACTATCGCCAATCACATAGAATCGATATTAGCAGCAGAAGTCATTGCACTGAATCGGGGGAGTAAAAAACTCGATGTTGATTTTGTGAGTGAGCAGGAAGATTCAGCCATGTATTTGGTAAACGATGAACATGAAAAAGGGACTGAAATTGAGCGCAGGCTTGAGAAATCATTTCAAGATTACCGGCTGCAAAGCTACCGAACACCCGGTTTAAGCCTGGAATCTCATTTCAGAAGTTATTTTGTGGAAAAACCTGAATATGTAGTTCCCAATGCCTCTCCAATGGAAGAAGACATTAAAAAAGTTGCTGCAAAACAATTTTTGGAATCAACAACCCAGGAAGCGATAGATCGATATCAAAATGTGTTAAGCGAGTCATTGACCTGGATTCAACCCTATATCGATGTCACTGATAATATACGCGATGAAATACGATTCATGATCTCTATCCCCCTGTCACAAAGTCTCCATTTTCTTTCCGGCATATCGGACATTATTAATTACTACGGACTGGTGAGCAAACATAAATATGCCGAACCTTTTTCAAATGGAAAATTAATAATTTCGATTTATTTAGATGCAGAATCTACACGACCTCACATTGAAAATATTGTAACTGATTTGAGTTTAATTTACATCAATCCTGAAAATGAGTTGTCTCCACTGATAAGAAACAATGAGTTATCTGTTCATGAAGCGTTTTATGCTGCCAGCGCCTGGAAATTTACTCACCAGTTTTTGAGTAGTTTCAGCGTTGAATATTTTGCACTGACAAAAGAATTAAAAGATCGACCTGAATTGGTTGATACTTTAAATACATTGAGGACACGGTTAGTAAAAGACACTTATACTGAAGGCAGAATACTGCAAACAATTTTTAAGCAACCGGCTATTATCAAAGAACTTTATGCACATTTTGCAAGCCGCTTCACTCCCGATGGTGAGACCACACAAAAGGAGTTTTCCTTTGATTTCAAAGAGCTGCATCATGAAATGGATCGCGAAATCCTGAAATTTTTCTACCTGTTCAACAACGTTGTGCTCAAGACAAATTTTTACAAGAGAAATAAGACGTCATTGGCATTTCGTTTGGATCCGCAGCAGTTTCTTGATCCTGTTGAATACCAGGAAAAACCTCACGGCATTTTTATGGTAATAGGAAAGGAATTCAGAGGATTTCACATAAGGTTCAGGGATATTTCCAGGGGCGGCATTCGAATTGTGCGATCAAGAGATATGGAAAATTATGACCAAAATTCTGATTTCATTTTTGATGAAAATTATAATTTAGCTTTTACCCAGCAAAAGAAAAATAAAGATATCCCGGAAGGCGGATCAAAGGGGACAATTCTGTTAAATATGGGTTACCAGGATAAAGGCGACGTTGCATTTGAAAAATATGCGGACGGATTATTGGATGTTATTTTACCCGGTAAATCCGTAAAAGACTACCTCGGCAGCGAAGAAATTCTTTTTCTCGGTCCTGATGAAGGTACAGCCGAAGTTATGAGTTGGGCATCTAAACGGGCAAAAAGACGGGGTTATAAATTCTGGAAATCTTTTTCAACAGGCAAACCATTATCCGAGGGTGGCATTCCACACGATGTTTATGGAATGACAACCAATTCTGTTCATGAATGCGTTTTGGGGATCCTCAAAGAATTGGGCATTAATGAAGAAGACATTAGCAAAGTTCAAACAGGCGGACCAGATGGTGATTTAGGGAGCAATGAAATTTTTATTTCCAAAGATAAAACATTATGCATCATTGACGGCAGCGGTGTGTTATTTGATCCGGAAGGACTTAATCGGGAAGAACTGACAAGGCTGGCAAAAGAAAGAGTGATGGTCGAAAAATTCGATAAAGCGAAACTTTCAAAAGATGGATTTATCGTTCACGTGGATGATAGAAATATTAAATTACCGGATGGCACGGTGGTTGACAATGGTATTGAATTCCGCAATACATTTCATCTGCATCCCATGCTCAAAGCGGATTTGTTTGTACCTTGCGGTGGGCGTCCCAAATCTATCAATATTCAGAATTGGAAAAAGTTGTTAGATGAAAACGGTGTGCCGCGATTCAAATATATTGCGGAAGGCGCTAATTTATTTCTGACCCAGCCGGCGCGTTTGGCTTTGGAAGAAAAAGGGGTGATCATTTTTAAAGATGCATCTGCTAACAAAGGCGGCGTTACCTCTTCATCATTGGAAGTATTGGGATCATTAGCGCTGACTGATGAAGAATACGAAAAATATCTCTGCGTGAAAGATGGCATCGTTCCTGATTTCCGCAAAAAATATGTAGAAGATGTTCTGGACATCATTCGCGAAAACGCCCGGCTCGAATTTGCAGTTTTGTGGAATGAAAATCAAACTAACAAAAAACCGCTTTCTATTTTAACCGACCAACTCAGCGATAAAATAAACCAAGTGACAGATTCGATTTTCAAATCGAGTTTGTGGAATGACAAAACACTCGTGAAGTCAGTTGTTGAACACCATTGTCCAAAAACATTAGTTGAAAAAATTGGAATTAATGAAATTTTAAAGAGGGTACCGGATAATTATTTGCAGTCGATTTTATCATCCTGGCTGGCAAGTCATTTTATTTACGAATATGGGTTGCAGGCTGATGAGGTTGATTTCCACACTTATTTGAAAAGATTTACTTGCTGATTTGGTTATTGGTGAGTGGTAGAGTGGTTAGTAGTAGAGTGGTGAGTAGTGGATTTGTGAGTAGTAGATTGGTGAAAAATATGCTTGTGAAAACATACACACAAATTGTATTCCTTAAAAACCACTCACAACTAACCACTCACCAATTCACTTAATGTCACTCAACACTTCAATTCTTTCAGTCTCTTTTGAATATATTCAAGCGTACTTTTGTGGTTTGTCTTCAATTGTAAAACTTTGTTCCACTCTTTTATTGCTTCCTGTTAATCACCCGCTGAATAACTTATCATTCCCCAGTTAAACATCTCTTCAATCTCAGGGAAGTCATTTCTTTCATAATATAACCGCTTTTAATATCGGATATTTCAAAGTGATGTTAACCAGGGAAGAAGATTTTATTGATTGGAAATGGCTGGCAAATCAATCTTATATGAATGAGACACAATTCCCAGCGCAGTAAACTGCAATTAGAAATTGTAAATTCATGTAATAAACAGAATCTGATTAGAATTTGAAACGATGCTGGATATCCGTCCAAAAAGATGGCGGACGTTCCGCTTGCTGCTGGATGGGGTGGGTGTATCCAGTAACCAGTATCGAGAATCCAGCATCGCTATATAAACAAATTTTAAACATATTCATAAACTTTTGCATCCGCCCAGGCGGATGTTTCATTTAAAAATAATAAGGTAACTGCACAGACAAAAAAAACGAAGACTTAACTGATAATGCTATACGGCATGTCCGGTTTCCGAATCGAATTGAAATCAGGATTGACGGTCGATCCAGAAGTGGCATTATCTTGAAATCAGAATTATAATCCTGATTGGATAAAAATGGAGAGGTTTAGAGAAATAAAACACTTGATATTCCTTTAATATTTTAGTATATTACGAATGTTAAAAAATTTATTGGAGATAAAAATGATTACAACAGAATTAATCGATTCACAAAGATTGTTTCCAAGCTTCAGCGGAAATCAAGCCAGGGAACTATCATTAGCTTTAGGTAAAGTCGTTGAACAAAGAGAAAAAAGCCAACTTGCAAAATTAGTCACAAAAGAAGATTTCTCAGAATTAAAACAAATTGTTACAAGTCTTGCAGTTGCTCAACAAAAAACAGAACAACGAATAGACGATTTGGTTGTTGCGCAACAAAAAACAGAACAACGAATAGACGATTTGGTTGTTGCGCAACAAAAAACAGAACAACGAATAGACGATTTGGTTGTTGCTCAACAAAAAACAGAACAACGAATAGACGATTTGGTTGTTGCGCAAGAAAAAACCGAGCAACATTTGGAGAAACTAACCGAAAGGGTTGACGATCTGGCGGTGGCGCAACAGAAAACCGAATCACAAATTCAAAAGCTCACTAAAATTGTTGGAAAGGTGCAAAAAGATGTTGGTGGAATAGGTAATACTTTTGGATATGTTTTAGAAGACAGGGCAATAAAAACATTGCCGTCTTTATTAAAAACCGATTTTAATATTGAAGTGAAAAATATGATTCGGGATTTTATTGAATATGATGAAGAAAATTCTGACGAAATTAATATCTTGGGTTATGGCATCAAAGAAAATAAAAACATAATGATCGTCGGGGAAGCAAAATACCAGGTGTCAAAAAAGCACATTGATGTGTTGAAAAAAATGATCAAACGTGTTCAAAAAGTAAAAAAAATCCATATCTTTCCGCTATTTGTTTGTGCTTCCGCAGCTCCACCGGTAAAAAAATATGCACAACAACAAGGAATAAAACTATACTACTCATATCAACTTGAACTATAACCTCATGAACGCAAAGGTAGTCGAAAAGGTCGGAGATGTAAAAAAATATGGCGCCGGATTATTAAGTGGGAAAGGCGAAGGATTGGTAAAAATAAACAAGCGCCAAATTCCGGGAGCCCATAAATTAAGAACTCGTATTCTGACAACTGAATTTTACGACAATTATTTAAATAATGGGGATAAAATCGGCAATGATTAATTGGAAACACTTTCCGCTATATTAGAGAAGTTAGGAAATATCCCCATAAGTGTACGCTCATCCGCTACTAATAAAGCCTGTCTCTCACCTGTTAGGCTGAAACCAATGTATTCAAAGTTTGCTCCATTTAAATAGATTTAAAAACAATAAATCTCCCTGTAACTCATTAATCAAAGGAAAAGGAAAATGAAAAAACTGTTGTTTCAAAACCTGGTTCTTGTAGCGCTGTCAATTTTTTTTCTTTTTTTGAGCTGCGGAAAAGTAAGCAATGTTCGTATTCTAAAATTAGCACACGTCCTTCCCACTGACCACCCTGTTCATAAGGGCATGGGATTTATGGCTAAAAAAGTCGTTGAAAAATCAGGCGGTAAAATGCGGGTTGATATTTATCCCGGTGGTCAATTGGGCGCTGAACGTGACCTTATCGAGCTGCTTCAAATCGGCAGTCTGGCAATGACAAAAGTTTCTTCAGCTCCTTTAGAAGGTTTTGTCCCGGATATAAAAATTTTTGGTGTGCCATATATTTTCAGGGATGAAAACCATCGCTGGAAAGTGATGCAGGGTGAAATCGGAAAACGGTTATTGTTAGCCTCCCAAAAATATTATCTCCGCGGACTCTGTTATTACGATGCCGGCTATCGCAGTTTTTATACGAAAGAAAAACCCATTACCAGCCCGGATGATTTGAAAGGCATGAAAATCAGGGTAATGAAAAGTATCACTTCCGTACAAATGGTTGATGCCCTGGGCGGTTCGCCAACGCCAATTCCGTGGGGAGAACTTTATACTGCACTCCAGCAGGGCGTTGTTGATGGCGCTGAAAACAATGCCCCCAGTTTACATACTTCCCGCCATTACGAAGTTTGCAAATATTACAGTTTGGATGAGCATACCTCGTACCCGGATATTTTATTAATGAGTACCGTGGTCTGGCAAAGTCTATCTCCCCAGGAACAGCAATGGTTGCAGGAAGCTGTGGATGAGTCGGTGGAAGAACAGAAAATATTGTGGAAAGAAGCAGTTGAAAAGGCTTTGAAAGTTTTTCAGGAAGCAGGCGGAAAAATCAATTACCCGGATAAAGAACCATTTCGGGAGAAGGTTAAATCGATGTATGAACGATACAAAGGTACTACCATTTATGATTTAATTCAGGAAATTAGCGCTATTCAATAATAAATAAAGGGAAGAAAAATGGAGAGATTAACGAACGCGATTACAAAAGTTTTAGGAATATTTTTAATCGTGTTAATGTCTGCCATGGTATTGGATGTTACGTGGCAGGTGTTTACACGATTTATTCTCAAAGATCCCAGCGGATTCACTGAAGAATTAGCCGGTTTTTTATTGATCTGGATTGGTTTGTTGGGCGCCAGTTATGCTTTGCACACTAAAGCTCACTTGGGAATTGATGTGCTGACTTACAAACTTACCGGTACAAGAAGACAGGTCGTAGATATTTTAATTTATTCAATTGTTACCCTGTTTGCCTTTTTCGTGTTGGTCATTGGTGGAATGAGACTGGTTAACCTGACCCTCACACTCAACCAAATTTCTCCTGCAATGGGGCTTCGGATGGGATATGTTTATTTAGTCATTCCATTGACAGGAATATTGTTTGTCTATTACTCAATAGATTTTATTGTTAAAGCAATAAAAATGAAACCGACTACTGCGGAGGAGCATCATGTGAGTGTGGTGGATTAGAAAAATTGGAACCACGAATTATATGGATGATGTTTAGATGGAGTACACCTTAACAATTGACATATTTAATTAAATTGTATTGATTACTAAAAAACAGCATTTATCCAATTTGTAAGTTATTAAAGGTGTACCCCATCTTCACATAAAAGAAATTATAAAGGAGTTCAACTAATGGAAATTTCTGTTATCGTTTTGGTTGTTAGTTTTGTTATTCTGCTTGCCTTGAGCGTGCCAATTGCCATCAGCATTGGTATCGCAACCATTTTAACCATGTTATTTACCATCGCACCAACGCCGGCGATTACAACAGTGGCACAGCAAATGGCTACCGGGATTAACAGCTTTGCATTGTTGGCAATCCCGTTTTTTATCCTGTCCGGTCAGCTAATGGGAAGAGGTGGTATCGCCCGCCGGCTGATTGATTTTGCCAAAGTAATGGTGGGCTGGCTGCCCGGCGGATTGGCTTATGTGAATACCCTTGCCTGTATGTTTTTCGGCGCAATTTCAGGTTCAGCGGTTGCAGCGACTTCTGCAATCGGAAGTTTCATGATCCCCAGCATGAATAAAGAAGGATTTGATAAAAATTTCAGCACGGCTGTTACGGTAACCGGTTCCACAACAGGACTTCTCATTCCGCCAAGTAATGTTTTGATCGTGTACTCATTAGCCAGCGGCGGTGTTTCCATTGCAGCTTTGTTTATTGCCGGATACTTACCGGGTTTTATTGTTGGATTGGGATTGATCACCGTTTCAGCAATTATTTCCATCATTAAAAAGTACCCGGTTGGCGGCAGGGTGAGCGTTGTTGAAAGCATCAAAAAATTCTTTGATGCAATTCCCAGTTTACTGCTTATCATTATTGTTATTGGTGGCATTATTGCCGGAATTTTTACAGCCACCGAAGCCAGCGCTGTGGCGGTTCTTTATTCACTGGTCTTATCAGTGCTATTTTATAGGGAAGTGAAATTTAAAGAATTGCCAGAAATACTTTTAAAAACAGTGGAAACCACTGCCATTGTCATGCTGCTCATTGGAACATCAAAGGCAATGTCGTGGATAATGTCCTATGAAAATATACCGCAAAACATTACCGCCGCTTTGATTTCTTTAACAGAAAGTAAAATAGTGATTTTATTAATTATCAATGTGCTTCTGTTAATCGTTGGCACATTTATGGACATGACACCGGCAGTGCTGATTTTTACGCCAATATTTTTACCGATAGTTGTGGAACTGGGAATGACGCCACTTCACTTTGGTATTATGATGGTGCTTAATTTATGTATCGGACTATGCACGCCGCCTGTTGGCAGTGTACTATTTGTGGGCTGTGGTGTCGGAAAGACAACAATAGGCGATATGGTTAAACCGTTGCTGCCTTTTTACGTGGCAATGGTGATCGCGTTGTTGCTTGTTACTTATATCCCCTGGTTAAGCTTGTATTTGCCAACGGTATTTGGATTTATAAAATAGTTTACTAATTTTTGGAGGGTAAGCAGGATATTTCTGATTAGATATTTTATCGAATTTATCTTGCTGGTCTTTTTTATGTTTTCATTTTTTACTGATTGCGAATTATTTTCAATTTAAATTTATGTTGACAAATGCGTATATATTTTGTATAATATTGGTACGTTGCGATAAGTTGTTCGGTGCTGAAAATTGTCGTGACAGTGTCCCGACAATTGGCTTATTTAGATTTGAGAAAATAGCGTTTTTCTAGATAAAATTGAAAAAAATTCTCTCATCAGTGATGCGAGAATTCAAAATGAACGAGAAATGATTGAAATGAAAGTATTACAATAACTGTGCGTGCACAATCTAATCAATTTACTTTATAAACTAGTCTAATTGTGACAATACTGTTGTCATAATTCACTCAACAATATGACCAAAAATAAATTATCTAAATCTACAAAATTACCAGCCAAATTTGAAGGCTATGATGATCTTTTAAGAGATGTAAAATCAATTATAGAAAAAGGATTATCAAGAGTTTACCAGGCAGTTGATAATCTCAAAGTTCAAACTTATTGGCAAGTTGGGGAAAGGATTGTCAGGGAAGAATTGGCTCATAAAGAAAGAGCTGGCTATGGCAAAAGAGTTGCTGAACGATTGGCTATAGATTTAAATTTTTCTGAAAGCAATATCTGGAGAATGGTTCAGTTTTATAGGACATATCCAATTCTTGCATCGGTGATGCGAGAATTGAGTTGGACTCACTATATTTATTTAATTATTATACAAAACCAAGAAGAGCGCCGTTTTTATGAAATTCAGACCACTCTGAACCGTTGGAGTAATGGTTTTGCTTTTATGGCGCGACAGCAGAAAGTGTTGATTGCTGATCAGTGGGAAAAAATTGATTTGTTGTTTTATCACGTTTTACTGAAATGCTACGTCATTGTTGACTTGAAAGCTCGGGAATTAAAAAGGGGAGATGTCGAACAGGTTACGCGCTATTTGACTTATTTTAGAGACCATAAAACAGAAGGTGATCGCGATCCGATTGCTTTAATTATTTGCCAGAGTCATAAAAGAATTGATGTTTATTATAGCGCTGGTAAAGACAGGGATGATATTTTTGTGGCGGAATATAAGACGAAGCTGCCGAGTGAAGAAGAGATTAAGAAGAAGCTGAAAAAACTAAAGTAATTTGACAGGCTCGTATTTGGTGGATTCTTTTTTGTTTTAATAGCCTTTTAACTTAAATTAGTAAAATTAAAGATTAATGCTTTCTCCGACAATAGCTAAAATCCAAATCATAATAACAGCGTCCCTGGTTTAAAAAGGGAGAAGTGAAAAATGTATTATTAATACGAAAGGTGGACTCGATGAAAGAATTTGTGGAGTTTATTATTAGGCACCTGGTAGATAAGCCGGAAGATGTTAAAGTAACAGAATTAATAGGTAAACGCTTAACTGTTTATGAAGTAAGTGTTGCTAGTGGTGATTTTGGAAAAGTGCTTGGTAAAAAAGGCCGCACCGCGATGGCAATTCGTTTGCTTTTAATTGCTGCTTCTAAAAAAATTGGAAGAAATGCCTATCTGGAACTTATTGAATAACCGTATTATGTGTTGTCAGGGAGTTAAAATTATTTTTTAAACCATACAAACCATGTTAGCCACTCTGGGTATTATTACAAATTGAATTTTATTCAGAAACTGTACAATCACTTGTTATAACTTTGCTACCGGATACTTTTTACAAAATGGCCATTTTTCAGCGTATTGTCATGCCCAAATGCTCTTATCGGGCATCCATTTGGTGAATATTTAGGAGATTCCCGCTAAAAACATGCGGGAATGACAGTCATTTCAGCCACAAAAGAGAAAGTGTCCGGTAGTGAAGTTATAACCAATATGTTTATAGTATTACAAGTAAAGTCTTTGTTTTTTGTGCAAAAGAATTTTATTACCCAGAGCAATTAACTCTTACAACGAAAAGGCTGAGGCGAAGGCTAAGGCAGAGTAAGGTAGAAGATAAAAGCACCCTTCGGGCACAGG
>JADHVV010000232.1 GCA_016783825.1 Candidatus Zhuqueibacterota bacterium
ATCATTTAATTGGTAAACATATTCATTATAGGATGAAGCGCCAAAAGACCGGTAAGTTTAAAAAAAAATCCTGTAAAATTAATAATACCAAAAGTATTACAAACACAGAAAGAAATAAGGATGAGGAGGTTGACATGTTTAGCTCAAAATTCGCAACAGGGGATACAAGCAAAGATCAAAGCATTTGCTTCCATGGCAATTTTCATAACGTACCCAACTCCAATTCTTCAAAGCGGGATGGTGAAAATGAAAAATTAGTTTATTTTGCAATTGCACGTGAATGGAGGATGGTTGGGCCAGGGACTTTTCGGGAATAGAAAAAGTTTATGACAAAAGGTTTTAAATAACCCACCAATACAGTAGAATCAGGGACCCTTTAAATCATTCCATAAAATATATTCCCTTTGCATTTATTCCCACATTTTATTATATTTGATTTCACTACCGGACACTTTTTTATTAGTGACTGAAATGGCTGTCATTCCCGCATGTTTTTAGCGGGAATCTCCTAAATATTCAACAACTGGATGCCCGATAGAAGCACAGTCTGTATTTCCTTTAATCATAATGTAACTGTACAGGCATTCGGGCATGACAACACACAGAAAAAGGGTCATTTTTAAAAAGTGTCCGGTAGCAAGTATTCGATTTAATTTTTTTAGCAAATATCTACTCTGTATTTTTTTTGCAAGGAAGAACTATGAAAAAAAATGATGAACAATCCCTCTCGTTCCTCGGTCTCGGCATCATGGGCAAACCAATGGCAAAAAACCTCCTAAAAGCAGGATACTCTCTCAATGTCCACAACCGCAGCCAAAAACCGGTTGATGAATTAAAAAAACAAGGCGCTCAAAAAGCCAACACACCCAAAGAAGCTGCTGAAAATTCAAATATCATAATCACCATGCTGCCAAACTCGCCGGATGTGGAATCAGTTGTTCTTGGAGAAAATGGAATAATAGAGGGCGCAAAAGCTGGGCAGATAGTGATTGATATGAGCTCAATAGAGCCTTTGGTTTCTCAACGGATTGCGGGAGAGTTGGGGAAAAAAGGCGTGGAGATGCTCGATGCGCCGGTGAGTGGGGGAGAGCCTGGGGCGATTAAAGGAGAGTTGGCGATAATGGTTGGCGGCAAAGAAAAGATTTTTAAAAAATGTCTGCCGATTTTTAATGTGCTGGGTAAAAGCGCTGTTTTGGTGGGAGATGTTGGCGCAGGCGGGTTTGCGAAATTAGCCAATCAAATTATTGTGGCAATGAATATTGCGGCGGTCTCAGAGGCGTTTGTTTTAGGGCAAAAGGCTGGTCTGAATCCTGAAAAATTATTCCAGGCGATCAGGGGCGGTTTGGCTGGCAGCAATGTGATGGACGCTAAAATTCCTTTGATCACTGAACGGAATTTTCATCCCGGGTTTAAAATTAAATTGCATGATAAGGACATTAAAAATGTTTTAAAAACTGCGGCTGATTTACAAGTTCCTTTGCCACTCACAGAATTGATTGAGCAGATAATGACATCTTTGTTAGCCGATGGGAAAGGGGAATTGGATCATGGGGGAATGATTCGGTATTTTGAAAAATTAGCAGGGGTGGAAGTGAGAACATTGTGATCGTTCGCACAACAACATTTTGGGTGATAAGCTATTTTAAATTAAAATGATTGACTCTACTCTAAAAAGGTCTTAACCACTATTAACATGAATTACACTAATTTTAAAAATAGAGGAAATAATTAAGAGAGCATCGCTTAAAACCGACAAACTTAAGGCTGAATTGCCTTTTATTTCGTGCAAATTGGTGAAACTGAAAGTTCTCCACAGGCGAACCTGTCCGCCGTTTGTTTGGTGGATTAGTGTTTCAGTTTTATTTTACCGTCGAACTGCAAAAAATTTGTTTAATATTTACTGAAGCAGTAAAGGAAAATCTTTATGATAAATAATTTCAATCAACTTCTCGAAAAAGCAAAAAAAATAAGTCAAAATAGAGAAAGACCAGTCCGGGTGGCAGTTGCTGCCGGAAATGACAAAGCTGCTCTTGAAGCAATTCGTGATGCTAAAAAAATGAAGATTGCTGATGGCATTTTGGTTGGCGATAAAGAATTAATTTTGGATTCATTAAAAGAATTGGATATCATTTCAAATGAGTTTGAGATTTTTGATGCCCAGGGCGAATCCGAAATCTGCCGTCGTACGGTTCAGACGATTCATGATGGAGATGCTGAAATAATATTAAAGGGAAAAGTCAAAAGCGGATTTTTGCTGAAAGCTGTTTTGAATAAAGAGTATGGTTTAAGAACCGGCAACCTGATCAGCGATGCTTATTTGTTTGAATGGCAAAACCGCGTTAGTGAAAACAAATTGATGATCATCACGGATGGCGGATTTAATCTTCAACCGGATTTGGAGCAGAAGATAAAAATTCTCGAAAATGCAGTAAAAGTCTGCCATGCCCTGGGAAATGAAAACCCTAAAGTTGCCGTACTTTCTGCAATGGAGACAGTGAACCCGTCTTTACAATCAACGATTGATGCAGCAATTTTAGCAAAAATGAATAATCGCGGGCAAATTAAGGGTTGTACAATTGATGGGCCCCTGGCGCTTGATAATGCCATTTCAGAAGAAGCGGCAAAAATTAAAGACATTGATTCCCCTGTGGCTGGGAAGGCTGATATCCTTTTATTCCCTGATATTGAATCAGCAAATATAACCGCAAAAGCAACTTTGTATTTTTCCAATTTTCCGTTGGCTCATGCAACGATGGGGGCAAAGGTGCCGGTACTCATTCCTTCCCGGGCAGAAAGTGCAGAAGCAAAATTGCTTACAATCGCATTGAACGTGGTAATTGCAGCGCATGAAGAATAAATATATTCGATAAGCGTTAAAATGTAACATTCAACTAAAATGTTTTTCACTTTTTTTATCTGTCATCATAAATGCATGGCGCAGAGGGCAGGGCGCACTAAAGTACAGGTTTTAATACTTTAGTGCATGGCTTTAAAACATGCACTTAGCGCCATGCGCCTTGCTTTCGTTGATTTCCAAACTTACTTTAGTAAAATAATGTATAATATGTTACAAAATAAACCTAAACAAGCATAAAAAAAGCCAGCATCAATCAGAAATCGATACTGGCTCCCCCCTAATTTCTGCACGCTTTAGAGAGTCCCCAATCTCTTCAGCAGTAGAGGTTACCCTAATTATTCAAACTTTATATATCAACAAATTGTATGATTTGCGGAAAATTACTTTTTATAATATTTATTCGTCTCCGATACTATAATTCCTGACAAAGCTAATAAACCAATTAGATTGGGAATAGCCATAAGCCCATTAAAAACATCGGCGATTGACCAAACCAATTCTAATTTAACTCCGGCGCCAATAAATACAACGATACAAAAAATTATACGATACGGTTTCACCCACATTTCCCCAAGCAGGTATTCCAGGGATTTTTCACCATAGTAACTCCAACCCAATAATGTTGAGTAGGCAAATAGAATTAATCCAATCGAGACAATAATTCCTCCAATATTGCCGGGAAGACTGGAATTGAAAGCATAGGTGGTGAGCTCTGCTCCATCATAACCACTGTTCCATAATCCGGAAGATATAATTACAAAACCGGTCAAACTGCACACGACTATTGTATCGATGAAAGTTTGTGTCATGGAGACCAATGCTTGAGTAACTGGATTTTTTGTCTGCGCTGCGGCTGCTGCGATGGGCGCGCTCCCCAATCCTGATTCGTTGGAGAAAACTCCCCTGGCAACACCCATTCTTACGGTTACTCGAATCAACGATCCCAGGCTGCCCCCAATAAAAGCGTGCGGGGTAAACGCATATTTAAAAACCATTCCGAAAGTGGAAGGTATTAATTTGTAATTGATAATCAAAATGATAAGAGCAGCGCCAACATAAAAAACGATCATTATGGGAACGAGCAGCCCGGTTACTTTCCCAATACTTTTGATGCCACCGAGTATGACTACAGCAGTAGCAACCGCGAGAACAATCCCTGTTATCCATGGCTTGATGTGAAAAGTGGCTTCAACTGCATCGGCTACGGAGTTGGATTGAACCATGTTGCCAATGCCAAAAGCTGCAATTGAAGCAAAAATGGCAAACAAAACTCCCAGCCATTTCCAGCCCAATCCTTTGGAAATATAGTACATTGGCCCGCCACTCATGGTGCCAAATTCGTCAACCTCGCGGAATTTTACAGCGAGAACTGCTTCACCATATTTTGTTGCCATGCCAAACAACCCGGTGATCCACATCCAGAAAAGAGCGCCGGGGCCACCGGCAGCAATAGCCGTAGCAACACCGGCAATATTTCCAGTGCCAACAGTAGCAGCAAGGGCTGTCATCAAAGCCTGGAAATGAGTAATATCACCCTCCGTGGCATCATCTTCTTTTCTTTTAATTAAAGCAAGATACAATGAGTGTCCAAGCCCCCTGAACTGCAAGCCTCTTAAGCGGATTGTCAGAAAAATCCCCGTGCCCACCAGAAGAAGAAGCATGGGCACACCCCAGACATAATCGCTGGCTGCTTTGAAAAAATTAATGAGTGACTGTTCCAAAAGACTCTCCTTGTTTTATAATTTGGGATTCAGGATTTAAATTTATTTCGGTTTTATTTTGATATTCTAATACTGCTTAATCAGATTAGAAAATAATTGTAAGAATAGATAAAAAGTACACAAAAAAACCTGTCATTCCGGCAATTTTTTAGCCGGAATCTCATATTTATCTGAGGAGATTCCCGCTTAAAACATGCGGGAATGACAAGATGAGCCGAATCTGACTAAGCTGTACTAATGTTAATGTGAAAATTCCAAATCTCATGCACCAAATAACAAAAAAACTACAAATTTCAATTTTCAGAATCTCAATAAATAAAGCGATTAACAAAAATCAGTACGCCTTGGCAACCACAACTCTCTCTTTTGAAGCTTCTCCACAAATTAAACATTTTCCATCCTCTTTATGTGGATTATCCAAAGGAATAGCTCGAATTGTGGCTTTGGTTTCTTCCTGCAGTTGTTCTTCGCATTCACCCTTACCGCACCAGTGTGCCCAGAAAAAGCCACCCGGATCTTCGATTTTGGTTTTGAATTCAGAATAGTCATCCACAACAAAGAAATTTTGTTCTCTGTTTTCCAACGCGCGTTTGTACAGAGCAAGCTGGATGGCGTCTAATGTACTTTCAATCGTGTCTGTCAATTCCTCAATTGGGATAGGTGTTTTTTCGCCGGTATCCCTTCGAGCCATCATAACCTGGTTTTTTTCAAAATCCCTGGGCCCAATTTCCAATCGAAGTGGCACACCCTGTTGTTCCCATTCGTTGAATTTCCATCCGGGACGATAACCATCACGGTCATCAACTTTGAATGAAAATTTACCGTTCCAGGAAATGGTCATCTGCTCAACGAATTCCAATATTTTGTTTCGTTCTTCATCTCCTTTTGTAATAGGAATAACAACAACCTGGGTTGGCGCTAATTTCGGTGGCATGATAATACCTTTGTCATCACCATGCGTCATAATAATGGCGCCGATCAATCGCGTGGAAACACCCCAACTGGTAGCGTAAACGTATTTATTCTTTTCATCAACATCCTGAAATTTAACGTCAAACGCTTTGGCAAAATTTTGTCCTAAATTGTGTGAAGTCCCTGCTTGAAGTGCTTTTTTATCCTGCATCATTGCTTCGATACAGTAGGTTCGCACAGCGCCGGCGAATTTTTCATTCTCCGTTTTAAGTCCCTGAATTACGGGGATTGCCATGTATTCTTCCGCAAATTTGGTATAAATTTTGAGAATCTTCAACGTTTCTTCTTCAGCTTCTGCATCACTGGCATGTGCTGTGTGTCCTTCCTGCCACAAAAATTCTGTGGTTCTCAAAAAAAGCCGTGTACGCATTTCCCAACGCACTACGTTTGCCCACTGGTTGATCAGAATTGGGAGATCACGATACGATTGAATCCAATTTTTGTACATGCTCCAGATGATGGTTTCAGAAGTTGGTCTTATCATTAAAGATTCATCCAATTTTTTGCCGCCGCCATGAGTGACCACCGCACATTCCGGGGCAAATCCTTTCACATGTTCTGCTTCTTTTTTCATAAAACTTTCCGGAATAAAAAGTGGGAAATAAGCATTTTCATGCCCTGTATCCTTAAACATTTTATCTAAAACAGCCTGC
>JADHVV010000057.1 GCA_016783825.1 Candidatus Zhuqueibacterota bacterium
TGAAATAAGTCCCTATTTAAACATTTTCATTAGTGACTTTCCCCGACTATTTTCAATATCAACATTACTCCTAACAACAGTTAGCGTTGAAATTTTCTCTGTTTTTTTATCTTTCTTAACAAAAAACAATCACCTTTTTATCTGACATTGATATCGAGTATTTTATTCTCAGATGTGAGCTGGTTGCAGATTGCGACCCCATCTTACAAAACATCAACAAGTGATTCGACATTTTCCGTTATGTCCATGTTTTATCAATCTCTGCCACTAAATTCAGCAATAGGTGTCAACCGTAATTTCCTAAATTCAACTTCAGAACCTTCCGCTTGCAGGGCGATTTGTCCTTTGTCCGCAGTAGCATCAAAGCCGTGATTGACAAGATATCCATTGACCCAAACTTTAATGACGTGGTTCAGGCATTCAATAATCATTGTATTCCACTCACCTGCGGGATTCTCGGAGCCATCAGTCAGATTGAGAATGTGGCGTTTTTTGCCTTCTGTTATGCCCCATTTTTCTTTGGGACCGCGTCGAGCTTCCATTTCGGGTACTTTGATATCTTCACCAATGCACCAGAAGTCACCTGCGTTTTCATGAGCCATTTGTACCTCAATGGATTTGGGAAACATGCCATACAGCGCTCGTGGTGTTGAGGCGTGTACAAGGACACCACAGTTCCCGGGTTTCCCAGGAAACCGGTATTGCACTTTCAGTCGGTAATTCTGATAGCTTGAATCGCTTATGAGATGTCCTTTGGGTGTACCCATGCTGACGAGTACACCATCGCGAACAATGAAAGGATTTTTCAAATCCGGATTTTTATCCATATCAGGGACATCGATGTGCCATCCTTTTAAATCTTTTCCGTTGAAAAGATCAACGGATTTCGGTTCAGAAATTGACTCGTTGAATAAGAAAGCAATTGCAGCGATAGATAATATGAAAAGTTTTTTCATTATTTCTTTCTCCTTCAGTTGATGATTTCTAGATTTTTTAAATGCCAAAAATTGTGGTTCAACCGGGATTGTACAATCATATATCAACAGTTTATTTCATCATTAACATTTTTTTTGTCAAGGAAAAATTGTTTGTGGTCAAATGATAAAAATATATTCCGCTTGACAACTCTAAAGCTTTAAAATTCACCGAGTATTTACCAGCAGGTTTATAACCATTTACCAGGATTGCAACTTCCTTACCCAAACTATTGTAAACTATTAGTGTTACGTTACTCAATTCTGATATTGAATATGATATTGTCGTTGATGGATTAAACGGATTCGGGTAATTCTGAGATAAATCAAATTTACTTGGAATCCCCATATCAATTTTAACTATATCAGAATACTCAAACGATCCATCTGTATCAATTTGCTTTAATATGTAATGCAAAAAATTTACTGGGGGATTTCTATCAACAAATTGATAATCTTTTGTAGAATTGATGGTCCCATGTCCTTCAATAAAACCAATGGTTTTCCAGCCATTATTTATCAAAGTTGTACTATGGGGTTTGCGGAGAATTTCAAAGCTATAATTATTCTTTTCAGCAGATGTTTGCCAGGTTAACTCGACATTATTACTAACAATAGTTGCATTAAAAGCTACCAACTCAACCGGCAACAAAGAAGCAGCCGGTTTATAGTCAACAGTGTGAGCGTCGAAATTTGGAATTGCCAGGATATCATTTAATATGTCATACAAAATATCGGCCGGTCCGTTGTGTCCTATTGAAACTTCTACTGCAGGACTTGCAAAATTTTGATCATATTTATATACTTTATTGTACTCCAAGATGAGACATAATAATTACCATCGCCATCTCTGGTTAAGCCGTCCAGCCACTTAAATGTATGACTTACCAGGTTGGTTACATTAGTCGTTACCATGTCAATGGCAGAAATATATGAACCATCAAAACCAACAGGACCTTCATCAGTAAATAACAACCTGTTATTAGCCTCATCAAATAAAAGCCCATTTGCACCGTCAGTTGTAATAACAGTGCTGTAAGTTTTTGTAATAGGATCAACTTTATATATTCTGGCATTGTCAGACACATATAAATTGCCAGCCACATCCGAAGTAATATCGTTTAAAAAATCTCGTTCCGTAATTGCTATAGTTGATGTCTTTTGACCATTTGATAAATCAAATGCCATCACACCTTCATCTCCAGCTGCATACAATGTATTATTCATGATGGTAAGTCCACGAATTGAAGATGATGCGCCTTGACTGAAGTAACTTAAAACATCAGCAGGTGACCGGGCGATGATGCTTCCATCTCCCTTATTTGAAACAAGATACCGGTCATTTGCAGTATCATAGACCACACTTTCCGGATTATTGTAATCTATCGCAGCACCTACTAATAAAGGGAGTAACAAAGATACTATCATTAAAGAAAATAGTCTGGCTGGTTTAATTGGTTGTTTTAACATTTTTTCCTCCTTCTCAACGATAAAAGGTAAAATGACAAATGATAAATCATGCAAACTATTATATAAGAATTAATATAATTAAATATTTGAAGTTTGTCAAGTGAAAAACAACATCGTTACGAATTTAAAGGCAAGTTGATTTTAAACAAAATCTTGATAGAAATTTAATTTAAAAGAGAAAAAAGAATTATTCTTTGACCTCCTTCATTTTATAAACCACAATCCCATCACAAACAAATTTCCCATCTCTTTTTCTTCTTTTTTGAGTATAGCTATAAAAATTTTCCTGCACAACTTTTCCTGCTGCCAATGATGCATGGATGAAATCTTCTCCATCAATAACGATTCCCTCATGGCCAATAATAATTCCTTTTTCAAATAATTCCTTTCTGATGATGCCCACGCCACAGACAGCTGGAAATCGGCTCAACGTTTCCTTTGCAATATTTTCTCTGGGGATGTAATTCAGCTCAACATTTCCCTCCCAATCAATAGGCAGAAAATGTGAGCCATTTTTTTGGCGGTTCAATACCAGGTTAATCGTCCGTTGTTCAGATTTGTTTGCGATGGAATCTGTAATCAGGTAAAAATAATCAGATGTTAACAAACGATGGGTAGTATAATGTATTCTGTTTTGGTAGTTTATTGGATCCTGTCCGCTCAGCACGGGATAGTAATTTAAATATGCCATTGCAGATCCAGCCTGCTGGTAGGTTCGGGCGCTTGCCAGCGCGACATTGGTCAGGATAAAAGCAGTACAGTTTGTTGTGGCGATATTGAAAACAGGATTAGGGTCATAACATTTGCCGTCGCCGATTGGTTTTAAACTATAAGGGGTGTTTAGTCTCTTAAATGTAATTGCCCTGAATCGATCTTCAAAATCAGGGCAATCCTTTTGAAGTTGCGTAAGTATTTGATTTATCTCGGAAACTGATAATTGACAAAATTTATCACCCGGATTTGCTGCCAATGCATTAATAAAAATTAAAAATACTAGTATAAATAAATTAATACGTAATGAAAAAATATTTCTCATCTTTTGATTGACACCGCATTATTATTTTTTTTCTTTCTTTTCTCCAGTCTCTTTTTTTATTTCAATCTTTTTTGTAACATTCCCATGCTCATCATGGAATTCCATTTCATGAATCTCTTCAAGATTTCCATGACCGTGTTTTTCTTTCCACTCAAAGCCGTGCTTCTTTTTAAGTGCTTCAAGATCAACATCGCCGGTTCCTTCAAAATGATGTACTTTCCCGTTTTTATCCATAAACTTGATATTATAATGTTTTTCCTTCACTTTCATTTTTTGCTTGTGGTGCATCTCTTTCATCAATTGACCGAACTTCTCTTTTTGTTCTTTGGAGAGAACTTTGATCGCCTGTACTTCACTTTCCAACTTCGAGAATTCCAGCTTTGCTTTGAGCTGATATTTTTCAGTCAATTTCTGCTTTAGTTTTTCAAGGTTGTCTTCTTTATCGCGATATAGTTCTTTAAGATCAACTTCCATTATTTCTAATTGGGCATGTTGATTGATAACATCTTTTTCTAATTGAATTCTGAGTTGATTCAGCTTATTTACTTGTTTTTTGGACAGGTCAAGCTTTTTTTGAAATTCTAACATGAAGCCGATTTTGTCAACATCACCCGCAAAACTAAAACTGAAAGATAAAACGACAACAACATATAAAAGAAAATATTTTTTCATTGTAAGTTCCTTTTTTTTGATAATAGTTAATAATTATCTAACACGTAAAACATTAACTTGTTCGCATCAGCACTTGAATCGGTAATTGGTGGGCTGTATAAGATTTTTAATTATTTTTTTTCTCTAGATCTCTTTTTTGTTCTCTTTTCCCATAAATAAAAACAGATGCTAATCCTAATATTGTAGTACTGGCTAAAATACCCGCAGTCGTTTCTTTGCCTGTTGAAGCCAAAAAATAAGTAATTCCAAAGAAACAAGAGCAATAATGAAAGCCATCCACTGACCAGTCCTACTTTGTGATATTTGACTATTAATAGCTCTTTTTTCTAATTCTATTCTGTGCGCAGATTGCTGCTCGGCTTGAATCATTATTCTATCCGCGCCACGAGGTATAATTTTGTCATATTCCCTTAAATCGTCAGGTGGGGGGATAATTCCAATATAGGAATAAATAAACTCGAATTTTTGTAATGCAGATTGACGTTTGCTTTCAGGTATGTCATTTAAAATATCTTGGATCGGTGGCGGTAAATCTACCGGAATATCTTTAGAAGTTTCTTGTAATATCTTTTTAGTTTTTTTCTGTTTTTTAGCCATTAAAAATATAAGTCTTATTGTTCGCTTGTAACTTGTTTTTTAATTTCCCTTTTAGCATTTCTAATATCTTGCCCAACTATTCTCCAATCTGATTTCAGCGCTTTTAAATCAGCCTGTAAACCACTTCTTGAAATATTGTAATGAAAATAGTTTCCTCCAATATTAAAAACACTGCCTGCTCCGCCCAAAAAAGAGGGAGTAGAAAACAGAAAATCAGTTTTTATTTTTCGAATTTCGTTCATTATAATTCCTTGTTAAACCAAATATATAATAAGACAAAATAATTAAAAAATCAAGTAATATTTTTATAAATTATTTTGACGCTATTGTATGTTTCTCGCACAAGTAATTGGAGTTGAAATCAGATAAAACAAAAAAAGCCTGCTACCACAAAGTAACAGGCTATAAAAATATTCGTCGGGGCGCCGAGATTTGAACTCGGGACCTCCTGCTCCCAAAGCAGGCGCGCTAGCCGTGCTGCGCCACGCCCCGTTTAATAACATGAAATATACTGCTTTAAAATTAAAAAATCAAGTTTTTTTTCGTTAAGTTTTAACGACCTGGGTCAAAATTTGTATTGCTTTTTTAAGTGCAATTCCACGATGGCTGATAATGTTTTTCAGTTCTAAATCCATTTCAGCAAGTGTCTTTTTATATCCAGGGACATAAAACACGGGATCATAGCCAAATCCCCTGTCGCCTCTTTTGTCCCGGATAATTTTTCCAGGGCAAATGCCTTCAGCAAATTTTTTGATATCGCTCCCGACAATTGATATGACACAACGGAATTGAGCATTTCTTTCGGGATCAGGGACTTCTTCCATCATCGAGAGTAGTTTATTCACATTATCTTCATACGAAGCATTTTCACCGGAAAAACGACTGGAGTATACACCCGGACGTCCATCAAGGGCATCAACTTCCAAACCGGTATCGTCCGCCAATGAAAGCAATCCGGTATTGTCAAAAACTGTTTTCGCTTTTTTGTACGCGTTTTGCCTTAACGTTTCACCATCTTCTTCAATTTCTGAAATCTCGGGGAAATCATCAAGAATTAAAACATCAAACACGGTATCACTTAAAAGGGCTTTTATTTCCCTTACTTTATCACGATTATGCGTTGCTAAAACAAGTTTCAATATGTACTCTTAGTTATTCTGTTACCAGTTAATCTTTGTTTTTATTACACTAAAGCATTAAAACCTGTACAGTTACCTTATTATTTTTAAAGGAAATACAAACTGTGCAAAAGTTTCAAATATACAGCAATTTGGTGGGTGGGAAGGGACTAATCACCAATAACAATTCACCAGTTACCAATGCACTTTAGTGCGTTAGGCATATACTTCATTTTCGTTGCATTTACAAACCTGAACAATTTTCTCTTTAAATTTCCAGGATTCTGTACTTTCTTTTTTTTCAGATGCTACAACTAAAACTGAATTTCTTACTTCACCGCATTGAGGGCATGCACCATCATCTTTGGCGCTTTTTCCCATCTTAGCTGCAAAGCTTTTATTTTTTCCCATTCTTTACTCCTTATTTGTAATGTCAAATCTATACTTGAAACCGGTAACCGATCACATTTCTAAATAGTTATTGTTAAAATGAAACCCCCTAATTTAACATTTTTTTTGTAAAAGTCAACAAAAAACTGGAAAATATGGCAGAAACAGGTTGATGAAAAAATGGAGCCCACTTTAATAATTTGATTAAAGCTAATAAAATTGATTTTCAAAGTGGGCTCCATCTTTGATATGGTTTTATTGTTGATATTCCTTAACCTGAGATTTCAGCCGATTAATTTCTTTTTCCATTTGTTTCATTCGCATGTTGATTTGATTAAATCTTTCAGGAGAAAGGATAACAGGCTGTTGCACCAATGATGGTGATTGAGGATTTTGTTTTTGTGAAGAAATTTTTCCAGGTTTTTTTGGGGTAAAATTGCCCGGTCGTTTTCGAGCTATCTGAGGAAAAACTTTTAATGAACGACTGTTTCGTACAAAATCTATCGATACGGTTTTACCGGGTTTTGTTTGTTCTATTAACGACGCCAACTGAACCGTACTTTTCAGAATAGAATCATTATACTTTAATAACCGGTCTCTTTTTTTTAAGCCGGAACGATTTGCAGGTGAATCCTTGATCACATTGCTGATTACAATTTTTCCCTTTTCCAGCGAATCCGCTAATATATCAATTCCCAGCCACCCCTTCTGTTCATGCTGCATTTTGATGATCTCATCAGCGATATCGCGTACCAGGTTACTTGAGAAAACGATTCCATTTTGCTGAGCGTTATTTACGTATGTTGGCCCCATCATCCAGACATCCGTGTCAAGTTGAGCCGAGACAATTCCCACCCATTCACCACATAAATTAAATACACCTGCTCCTGTGCTTCCTGGGTTCAACGGCGCTGAGATAATAAATTGTCCCTGTTCTGTTTTTCCGTTTATAATGCCAAACGATGCATAAGGGGAAATTCCCATTGAATTCCCCAACACCATAGCAAGCGAATATAGCGGGACATCATCTGAATTCCCGATATGTACCGGCGTCAAATCACTTGCATCAATTTTTAGTATCGCCAAACCGCTCAGTTCGTCTGTGCCAATGTAAATCGCATAGTAATCAGTTTTATCAAATAACGTGACTTTAATTTTTTCAAATCCTGCAAGCATGCTGCTTTTTGTGATAATATATCCATTTTCATTATAGATTATTCCCGAGCCAACAACCCAGACATCATTCTTCTTTTCTTCCTGTTCGTCCCAGAACAGGGACTTCAGACCTTCATTTTTATCAACAACGTAGGAACGTGTAGATTGGGATGAAATTGTTACAATAGAATATTTAACTGTTGTAATTAGCCCGGAAATTTCAGACTGAAGCTTCTCAAGTACTGGAAATGGTTGGGAAAAGCCAGCGGAACTCAGGAAAGTTCCAATAATAAATATTAGAAAATAGAGGATAACTTTTTTCATGGGAACTTTATTAATGATGTTACTTTGTTAAACGCTTTTACATCGACCAAGACCATTTAGTTGTCGATGTTTCTATTGTGCTCGTTTGGGGATTATAAAATTATTAGAACCAAGGATCGTCAGTCGGATGACAGAGATGCGACTGAACCCGGTATTGGAGAAATGAAAATTTCAGCGCTCCAATGCCCCATTACTCTTTTTTCAACGACATTTGAAAAAACACTAATGCCTTACGAATTAATATGTTAAGGGACGTGAATTAATTAAGCTGATCAAGTGTACCGAACTAAATCTTACAAAAACAGTGCTTGAAAAAATACAAATGGTCAAGTTATTTAATTCACAGCCTAATAATATCAGAAGCTTGTCTGATAAAAATCGACGGATGAACTCCTCGTCGGCTCATTATAAACAGCTAAACTCGATGAATCTGAACTGGTGCTTTCTATTCGCTCTCTCTTTTTCAAATATCTTGACTGCTGTTGTGAGAAAACATCGTTAGCAGGTTTACGATCAAGAGAATAGAATGTGTAACTTCCGCGGAAAACATTTTGATTAACAGCAGCGTATTCCGGATTCATTGATGCATTTGGTGGGAATGTGTTTTTATTTGATAGCAGCGAAAAAACCGTTACCAAAATAAATAAAACTAAAACAACTGATATTCCATAAATCGGTACCCTTACTTTCCACGAAAACAACAGGCTTTCTCTTTTTCGTCTTTCTCGTTTGTTTTCAATCCCGATTCTTGCTCGCAGCATACTGTCAAAATCAGAAGAAACCTGCTTGCCGGGGAGTGCAATAAGGGTATTATGCAACACCTTCACATTTTTTGTTTTTCCGGCACATTGTGAACATGCTTTTATATGGTTATCAAATTGTTGCCTGGAGTTGGAATCCAGCTTACCTTCGATGTAGTCAGAAATTAATTCCTCACATTGGTGACAATTATTCATTTGCCTCCTTCAAATTTTAGAGATACGAAATGTGTAAATATTTTCTATTTTTTTTTATTACACTCGTTAAGGATTAAAATGTAACAATCTAAAATAATTTTTTTGACTGTTAATTTCTATTATTATCTTTCAAGCAGGTGTCTTAATTTATCCTGCAGTTTAAGTCGTCCTCTATTCACCCTTGATTTTACTGTTCCTAAGGGGATATTTACAATTTTACTGATCTCTTCATAAGAAAGCTGTTGCACATCTCTCAATAAGATAACTTCCCTGAACTTTGGTGATAGCGCCATGATTTGATTGTGGATGATCTCCTCTTTCATTCTGCCATCAACGTCTCTCTCAGGATTGTAGGCATCGTCCGAAATATCATAATCTTTTTCGTTATAGCCCAATTCTGATATTGAAAAAAATCTCCTCCTTTTTCTTTTTCTCAGTTCTGTCTTTGCTAAATTTCCAGCTATCGTATAAATCCAGGTGGAAAATTTTGCAACTTTTTGATATGCTGTTCTATTGCGGTAAACTCTCAAAAAAGTTTCCTGGACAAGGTCTTCTGCCTCTTCTGTGTTGCCCAGAAACCTGAATATAAAATTCAATAACTGATTTTTATACCTCTTTACGATTAAATCAAAAGCATAAAGATCACCATTTTGAAATCGCTCTATTAAATCCTCGTCAGTTGGACGATTACCTTTTCCTTCACTTGCCATTAAATTGTCCTTACAGAAATTTTAACCTGATCTGAATCCTAAAAGTTCCCGAAAATAAATTCGCACTATAATATTACATCTAATGCTTTTTATTGTAATGAATTTTGAAACCTTTTTAACCACGAATTACACTAATTACACGAATTAAAATATATATTCAATTAGTGAAAATTCGTGCAATTAGTGGTTCAATTTCTTTTTACAAACTATAGCGCTATTTCCCTTTTATCAAATTATACAACAACAACTCCATCACCAGTTTCTGTGGTTGATAGCTGGTTTTGAGATGATAATCCGCTGTTGTTAAATGTTGAAAAGCCTGTCTTAACTGCTCTGCCTGGTAATTATTCGCCTGGCTTTTTATTCTATTTACGAAAAAAGTATTTAATCTTGTTATTGCCGCTAAATCTTGTACCGTACTTTTTTTTAAACGGATGCTCTCTTTGATTTTCATTAAATTTGAAACATGACGCGTTAACTGAACAATCACACCGGTCGGTTTTTCTCCCCTGTCCAACATATTAGTTAAAATTGCAATGGAGCGGGGAAAATTTTTATTTCCCACGGCGTCACACAACTCAAAAACACTGTTCTGTTTAGAGATGCTGGTAACACTTTTTATGTCATCCAGCGATATTCTCGTTCGCGGTTGAATGTTAATCAAGACTTTTTCTAATTCATTCACCATATTGAGCAAAGAGTTTCCCACCTGTGCTTGCAGTAATTGAATCGCCTGAATATCAATATCAACTTTTTTTGATTGAAGATAATTTCTGATCCAGGGAGAAATTTCGTTTTCATAAAGTTGACGGCAATTCACCGGCAGCGAATTTGATATTATTGCGTTTATCCCTTTCCCGGTTAGCGCTTTTTTGCCGGACTCTAAAACTAAACATGTTGAAGAAGAAGGTTTGGAAACATATTCCGCTAATATTTTTAATGATGATTGTTTGTAAAAATCGACATCTTTCACAACAATTATTCTTCGATCAGCCATCATAGGATATGACTGTGCAATATCGATCACATTTTCAGCATCTACACTGCTCGCGTAAAACAAGTCAAAATTAAATTCTTTTGTTGCAGGTTCCACAGCCACATCTATTATTTTATCTATCAATGAATCGTGAAGATATTTTTCTTCTCCAAAAATAAAATAGACGGGAGCCAGGTTTTCTTTTTTTAATTGCTGATTTGCCTGTAAGTAAGAGATGGCTGTTTTCTTTTTTTGTGTTTGTGCCATAATATCGTATTACCAGTTGAATCCTTTTTTTGCACTAAAGTATTAAAACATGTGCAGTTACCTTATTATTTTTAAATGAAACATCCGCCTGGGCAGACGCAAAAGTTTTTGAATAGATATGAAATTTGATGATACACAGAGATTCTGGATGCTTGATTCTGGTTACTGGATACACCCATCCCCAGCATCGCTTCAAATTCTAATTAGAGTCTGTTCATTACATAAATTTACAATTTCTAATTGCAGTTCACTGCGCTGGGATAGAAGTTTGTATCATTCTCCATTGTATAACTCAATTTTTAACTGTATTTTTTCTGTTTTTGTCTCTGTGCTCTCTGTGACTCTGTGGCTGAATAGTTACTTTTTATTAATATTATACTTTTACCGACCTGTTAATTACATCATCCCAGCTTTGCGAATCAGGCAATTGCGGTTTTATTAATTTGAGAAAGGCTTTCTTTTTTCGCTTGTTCTCAAATTAGCGAATTTAATATAGGATTTTTGGGGGAATATTGCAAGGAAAAAACATTGATTTATTTTTCTGTTACAAGATAAATCGAATGATTTATAGTTTTTGAAATTTCCATTGATTTTTAAACATTTTTTTATATTTAATTACAGGTATAAAAATAAAACAGAGGTTTTAGATGCAAACCATTCCTGGAACAATTGAAAATTGCTTTAAATTATTGCTATGGTCAAACTCACAGCAAATGATCAAAAGCCCTTATCATTTTTTAGCCTTCCATCGATATAGTCAAGTGCAATTTCCAAAACATGATCAATTCTTTTTGATTCAATCAAAAACTCCCTGATTATTTCCAGGTATTTTCTTTCCCTAATCCGGTGAAAAGTTGGTATAAAATTAATATCATAAATCCAGCTTATTTGAAGCAGTCTGAAATCGTTAACACATCGTATTTGGTTAACATCAACAAGTTTCCCGGAAATCAAATTTTTACATGCATCATCAGAAAAATCATTCGTATCTGGTAATTCAAAAACAATAGCGCCATTTTCCTCGCCGGTTTTATTTTGATAGTAGTCTGTCACTACTTTCCAAATATCAAGCTTATCAGCATCGCGGAGCAACTTTGTGTAGAACAAGCATTGTTCGGTTTCATCAACCGGCAATTCTTTTCGATTATGATAAGACACGGCTTTTTCAATGAGCGATCGTTCTTCTGCCTGCATATTTTTTAAAACCTGGTTTTTGTTAAGAACCTTAACACCAAGTTCTGCATGATTTTCCGATTTCATATCCAGGTAAGTGCGGTATTTTGTGTATTGCTCAAATCTACCCACATCATGAAACAGCGCCATCGCTTCGGCTAAACACAATTGTCCTTCATTTAATTGTAGTTCTTTTCCAAGCCCAACAATTTCCTTACAAACCCGTTTTGTATGCTCCAGTTTCAGCGCTAAATTCTTGCTAATATCCTTATCATCAGAATCGAATTCTTGCACGTAATTTGTGAACCACATTTTTAGTGACTCAAGTTCTTTTGTTTCCATTAATGATTTATTTCCTTTCCACATTTAAAAATTGCCCTGCATGTTTATACAGGGCATTTCGAGTAATTATAATCATTGCGAAGTTTTGACAGGATTACAGGATTGTACAGGATGGAACGAAAAAATATTATTTTGAACATATTTACATCAAGATACAATTTTTTTGATCTATCCAAACAGTAAATTAGCACAAAGAAAGCTCCAAAAAACATCCCGTTTATCCGAAAAATCCTGTAATCCTGTACATTTTTTTTCTTGATGCTAATTACAGCAGAAGGATCAGATTAAAAAATTGTTATTTCTGTACCTTCACTTTATCTTTATGCACATACCCTTGTTTTCCACCCAATAATTTAATTAGGTACCAATTTCCTTCCTTTTTCAAAACAGTAAATCTAACACCGCCGGGGACTTTTGCTACAACTTCGCTCGCCTGATCCGGAGTTGAAAAAACAGCGAACCGCTGCTCTCGTTTTCCCTTTATCTCCACTTTTTTAGCAATGATTTCAATCTTATCTTCTGCCGGCAAAGTGAAATCATGTTTTTGAATCATTACGCCCATTTGGGCTAAAGCTCCAGAAAATTGTGCACTCTTTTCTGTCCTTTCAACAGCTTTTTTATATTCTTTTTCATTTTTTAGCTGTTGCGCCATTTCATAAAATTCATAAGCCTCCTGAAAATTACCAACACATTCGTTCAAAATGCCAAGGTTATAAATCATTTTCGGGTTGTACGAATCTTGCTCATAAATCTTATTGTAAATGAAATAAGCTTCATCAATTTTGAGATCTTCAGCCAACTTTGCAGCTTTATCAGCATTGCTCTTAAATTTTTTCGTTGTTATTTTTTCCAACTCAAAACTTTGTAATTCATAATAGGGAGAAAAATAATTTGCTATTTTCGGCACTAATTCTTTTAACCCATCGTTTATCATTTCATCCACAGATGGCAGAGTTCCCCATTGGTCAGCACAATGATCTTTTGTATAGGATTTGTTTGCTTCGGTACTTCCAATAATTTGACCTGTTTCAGCATTGACAATTTTTGCTCTTACTCTGACTTTCACCTGTCTTTTTTTACAGTTAACGGTGTATTTAACCTTTACCTTTTTCCCGTCTTTCTTTTTTTCTTTTTCTCTGTTTCCTTTGTATTCAGAATCCTTGTGAGAGTAATCAACATTTCCCATAATTAGCGCTTGAACACCTAACATGTTCCCGAGATTTGCTGCCTGGTCTTCAGCCACCATTCCCGAAGCACCCAGTTTTTGCTCCTCAACAATCTGCATTAGCTGCGTTCTTTCCAAAACTTCATAAACATTTGTGAAGGTACCTTCCAATAAGCTTTGCCCTTCCTTGCCACTGCCAAGTCCTAAAAATCCTGTTTTAATCTCTGTGATACCGCGGTCCTTTTTTAACAATGCAGAAATTAAAAGATCTGAAAACCGAGTTCCGTAATCCATTTCTCCCCCACCCTTTTTATAATCTTTGAGATCAGAAAAAATGTCATACAAAAGTTTTTGTGTTGAACCGATTCTTTTTTCAGCTTCAGATGCTCCTGCCGTTTTAAAATCAAGTACGGCAATTCTTTTTACTCCAACCAAAACCTCTTTTGGCGGTTGAAGTACAAAAGTTTTCACTTTTTTATAAGCGAATGTTGAAGAAAATAATAGCAGTTGCAAAATTACAACCACGATAAATAATTTCTTAATTGTAAGACTCATGTTTCCTCCATTCAAATTTAGTATTTCATTTTGCCATTAGTTCTCAATAGATACTGTACTGCTTCTCTTAATTCATTGATAAAATTGACTAATGTATCTCTTTCGTTGGATTGGATAAAATCTTCGATATACATTGGTGAACCAACATGGAATCCCAATTTCATACCGGGACGGTAAGATTCATTTGTCCCAATAATTCCGATTGGATAAGCCGGAATGCTTTCCTTAAAATCTTTATAATAGTCAAATAATATTTTGGCTGTTCCTAATTTAAAGCGGTGCATCTTTTTTGGCGAGCCAAGTGTACCTTCAGGAAAAACACAAACTAACTTGTCTTTGTGTAAAATCATCTTTGCTGTATCAATCAAACAGAAATTATTAACATCCATTTTTGCAGGGAAAGAGCCCACTTGTGAAACTCTTGGAACGATAAAATTGGATATAAAATCACTCAACCGATGAGCAGCATTTTGAAGGGATGGATTTTTAACCTTTGTGGCGAAAAATTGAAACAGAAAATTATAACATAACTTTTCATCAAACAATCGAATGTCAGCAGCAAAACTAACGGGCCGCTGAATTACTCCGCCAAGTAAAGGAATATCTTTCCAATTCGTATGGTTTGGCGCTAACAGCCCGGGCCCGTTTTTTGATATTTTTTCAATACCGCTGACTTTTACTTGCATCCACTTGAGGTGGCGCTGAAATCTCTTTTGCCAACAACGATATAATTCAAGGTTTAGTTTGGGCTTAAAACCTGATATTTTAAGTTGCGAGGTATCCATGTTTCCAATTATATGTAAAATTGTTAACAATTTTTTATAGTAAAATAACAATATTACAGAATTAAAAATAATAATATACTTTAATCTAACAATTTATTTAAAAATGTCAATACTAAAATAATAATACGAAAAAAAATCCCATAGCAATTCAAAATAGCTATGGGAATATTTTATTTTTACTTATTTTTGTAATCAAATTAAAACAACACCTCAGCCCATTTTAATGACCATTGCAACAGCGGTGAAGGAATCAAACCTAATAAAATTACAACAAGCACAGATAATGCTAATGACAACCAAACCGGGAGAAGACTCTGTTTGCCAATTTCTTTTATCTCCTTTTCAGGCTCACGCATATACATAACCACAATTACGTTAATGTAAAAATATAACGCCACCAGGCTAAATAGCAAAGCAATCACTGCCGTAACATACATTTTCCCTTCAAGCAGCTGGATAAAAATTTGAACTTTGCCAACAAAGCCAACCGCCGGTGGCAATCCTGCCAACGAGAACATTGCAATAGTCATCATCGCAGCTGCGCCAGGAGCTTTTCGAGCGATGCCCTTAAGATCATCCAATGTTTCGCAATAGTGATCTTTATGGGTGAGATAAACAAGCACGCCAAATGCTAACATATTCATTGCAATATAACCGATGCCGTAAAACAGAACCGCTTGAACTGTTTGTATTTTATGCGCCATGGGCGCTAACGCCAAGCCCATATACCCGGCGTGAGCAATTGATGAATAAGCGAGCATTCTTTTAACATTTTTCTGAACCAATGCCACCGAGTTTCCATAAATCACCGTGATCAATGAGAAGAACATGAAGATAACACCGATCACCGAATCAAACTCACCAAAGGAATCCATGCCGGCGAATATTTTTAAAATCACTGCAAAAGCAGCCAATTTTACTGCAACGCTCATAAAAGCAGTAATTGGTGTTCCTGCGCCTTCGTAAACATCTGGCGTCCAGGCGTGGAACGGAACCATTGAAACCTTAAAAGCCAAACCAATAAACACGAAAATCAGACCCAAGCCCGATAAGAAAGAAGCAGCATCCATCGTTGAAAAAGTTAATCTGCCTATAACATCAGAAACAACGAGACTTCCTGTTGTGCCGTAAAGGAATGAGATTCCCAAAAGTAGAAATCCGGAAGAAAAACCGCCCAAAAGTAAATATTTAATTGCCGATTCACCGGAACGAGGACTTAATCGTTTTAATCCTACTAAAGCGTAAATTGGAATGGACATCATTTCCAGCGAAAGAAAAATCATCAGAAAATTTTCCGCAGCGATCAGGGTTAAAGCGCCTAACAATGAAAAACAAAGCAGCAGGTAATAATCCATCGCCGGAATTTGTTGTGACAATGTATAGCGGGATGACATTAAAACTGTCAATATTCCAGCGCCCATTAAAGCGAGTTTGCCAATGTACATTCCGCCGCCGGCTTTTAATGAATTATGAAGCAAAATAATTTCTTCGCCAGCAGTAGCGCGTCCAAAAATATAATAATTCACAGCCACAAACATTAGACCGATACTAGCAAGCCTGCTCGCCTGTCTATTTCTAGCATCCAGTTCTCTTGTATCAGTAGTTCCGAAAAATGCAAAAATCGGTCTTTGAAAAGCTTCAACTAATGTCAAAATTACGATCAATGCTATTAGGCTTATTTCACCCATTAGAAAAGTTGGATTAAAAGATATTTCGTTCATATTCAATTCCAGATGTTTTTATTTTCATGGAACACGGAATATTTTTACATCCCCCTGGCCCCTACCCTTCGGGCATCTACGACCTTCAAAAGGGGGGAACAACCTATAAGTCCCCCTTTGAAGGGGGATTTAGGGGGATGTCACAATTACAAAACCAACCTGTATCATCCGTGTTCTATATATTTTTAGAATTATTAATGTTCAGTATGAACATCTTCTGTTTTATGTTCAATTGTTTCTGTGTGCTGTGGCGCTTCAATCAGTTGCTCTTTCAACGCTTCCGGTTGATATTGTTCAACATAATGATTGACAGACACTTCCATTTTGCTTAAATAAGGTTTTGGATATAGCCCAATCCAGAAAACAAAAATGATAAATGGAATTAGCACCAATCCTTCACGCAAACTGAGGTCTTTTAAATTTTTATTTTTTTCATTTGTTAATGGGCCAAAGAATACTCGCTGCACCATCCACAGCATATAATAAGCACCGAGAATTACGCCTGAAGTAGCAAACACCATCAGGATTAGCCGGAATACTTCCTGGTGCATAACAAAATGTGCCCAGGCTGCTTTGAAGCTGCCGAGCAGAATTAGAAATTCGCCAACAAAACCGTTCGTTCCTGGCAGTGCTACCGAAGAGAGCGTAATGATCATAAATACAGTGGCATAAACCGGCAGTTGGTGAGCTAAACCACCAAAATCAGCAATCTCTCTTGTATGACGGCGTTCGTAAAGCATTCCCACTAAAAGGAACAGCGCCCCGGTGGAAATACCGTGATTTACCATTTGCAAAATTGAACCTTGAATTGCTTCAGGGGTGAGGGCAAATAAACCCAGTATCACATATCCCAAATGACTGATGGATGAATAGGCGACCAGTTTCTTTAAGTCGGATTGCGCCAATGCTAAACAGGCGCCGTAAACAATTCCGATGACTGCTAAAGTTTGCATGAGTGGCGCTGCTATTAATGCGGCCTCACCAAAGAGTGGAATACCTAATCGCACAAAACCGTAGCAACCCATTTTCAGCAATACACCGGCAAGGATAACGGATCCGGCAGTCGGCGCTTCAACGTGAGCGTCCGGTAACCAGGTGTGGAATGGAAACATGGGTACTTTAATTGCAAATGCCAGCGCAAACGCTGCAAATAGCCATAATTGGGTTTGAACAGGAATGTCCAATTTGAGCAGTTGTTCAAATTCAAATGTGAATTCACCGAAAGTATTGCGAGCTAAAATTGCCAGGTAAATAATTCCGGCTAACATCATTAATGAGCCGACCACTGTGAATAATACAAATTTAACTGTTGCATAAATTCGTCTGGTGCCGCCCCAAATTCCAATCAGAAAAAACATGGGGATGAGCATGAGTTCCCAGAAAATGTAGAAGATAAAAAGATTCAATGCTACAAAAGCGCCGAGCATGGTAAATTCTAAAAAGAGCAGCCAGATGTAATATTCTTTTTTCCGCTTCTGGATATATTTGAACGAGCTTAACACTGTAACTGGCATGAGGATAGTCGTTAACATAAAAAGAAGAATCGAAATGCCATCAATGCCAATATGATAGTTCAGCCCAAACTGGGGTATCCATTTAATGTTCTCTTGAAATTGGTAAGCTACCATTGAATTATCAAAATTTGATAGAACAAAAATTGATACGATCATTGTAAGGGTGGATACGGCAAACGCTATCCATCCATATATGGAAGCCGAACTTTTTTCAGTGTACGAATCTCTGCTTGGCAAAAACATCATTAAAACTGCACCGAGCGCAGGGATGAGTAATGTCCAAGATAAAATGCCCATTAATTACTCCAATTTTTGATCGCATAGAGCAAAGTGCATGGCGCATAGCGATAATATGCTATGCGTTATGCTCTCTGCACTACACCTAAACCATATTTCAAAATTTAAAAAACAATCCTGATTATTTAAAAAACAAACAATACAAACAAAACCGCAATTGCTGCGCCGAAAATCATATAAAATCCATAAGCCTGAATATTACCGGTTTGGAATTTGGAAAAGATACCGGCAACTTTATTCCAACCTGATGCAGAGCCATTGGCAGCGCCATCTATTAATTTCTTATCCGAGATATTCAGAAAAACATTTGTTGATAAAGACTTAATCGGATCAACGATATATTTTATATAAATTTCATCAATAAAGTATTTATTCCATAATAATCGAGGCAGACCGGTATATTTATCCGGATCCGGGAGTTTATGTTTCAGATCTCTAAACATAGATCGAGCTATGTACCAACCGGCAAAAGCAATTGCTACCGACAATGCCATCAAACTGTATTCAACTGCGTGGCTATAATGAGCAATGTGAACATGTCCAAATTTTTCAACAGCCGGACCAACAAAATCGTGGAAGAAATTGGGAATAGCGCCAAACGATAAAAGCTTGGGAATTCCGATCCAACCGCCAACCACTGATAACGCTGCCAATATCATCAAAGGAACAGTCATTGTTTTTGGTGATTCGTGAAGATGATGTTCCTGCTCACGGGTGCCTCTAAAATTTCCGTAGAATGTCAGGTAAACCAACCTGAACATGTAAAACGCAGTAAAAAGGGCAGCCACTGCGCCAATGAACCAGACAATTTTGCTGCCGTGTTCAGAAGCAAAAACATTCCACAAAATTTCATCTTTGGAGAAAAATCCAGCCAATGGTGGAAACCCGGCAATGGCAATTGTGGCTAATAAAAACGTAATGAAAGTAGCGGGCATAAATTGCTTCAATCCGCCCATGTAACGAATATCCTGTTCTCCGCCCATGGCATGAATCACACTTCCGGAGCCGAGAAAGAGACAGGCTTTGAAAAAGGCGTGCGTCATCAAATGAAAAATCGCGATCACAAAAGCGCCAGCGCCAGCCGCCATGAACATAAATCCCAACTGACTGACAGTGGAATAAGCAAGCACCTTTTTAATATCGTTTTGATAAAGGGCAATGGATGCGGAGAATAACGCTGTTATAGCGCCCACCCATAAAACAACGTTCATTGCTATTGGCGCTGCGAGAAATAATCCGTGGAAACGAGCGACCATGTAAACACCTGCTGTAACCATAGTAGCAGCATGAATAAGGGCAGAAACCGGTGTGGGCCCTGCCATTGCATCAGGCAGCCAGACATAAAGCGGGATCTGGGCAGATTTTCCAGTCGCACCAATGAACAGACAAATTCCGGCTACGTTTGTCCAGAAGAATGTCATTGAATTATTAGCATGAAAAAATTCGTTTACACCGGAAATAGTTAATGTACCAACGTTTGCAAAGATCAGAAACATTCCCAGCAAAAAACCAAAATCACCAATCCGGTTCACAATAAACGCTTTTTTACCGGCTGCAGCTTTTTCGTCATCTTTGTACCAGAAGCCAATCAATAAGTAACTGCAAAGTCCGACGCCTTCCCAACCAACAAACATAACCGGCATCGAGTCGCCAAGAATCAACAGAAGCATGGCAAAGACAAACAAATTCAAATATGAAAAATATCGTACACTTGATTCGTCGCCATGAATGTAACCGATTGAATAAAAATGAATGACTGAACTCACGCCAGTCACCACGAGAAGCATCACTGCTGATAAGTGGTCAATTAAAAAAGTTACACTCACCTTAAGTTCGCCGATGCTGATCCATTCATAAGGTGTGCAGCTAATATATTCCAATCCGGACATTTTTACAAAAACCGCATATAGCGACAACAGGAAAGAGATTCCCACTGCAGTGAACGCTATAATACCAGCGATTTTCTCTCCCCAGATTTCTTTTTTGCGAAAGGCATTTGTCGCGGCGACAGTTCCGTTGAGGATTGCACCAACGAGCGGTAATAAAACAATGAATAATATCAGGCTGTTTTCCATAAAAATTTAGCCCCTTTCTTCAGTATATGTTTCAACGCCGATAGTTCCGGTTCGTTTATATAATTTCACAATTATGGCAATACCAACTGCAACCTCACATGCTGCCACCACAAAAATCATCAGCGATAGTATCTGACCATCAAAATTTTGATGGAGCCGTGAAAAGTAAATCAAACTCAAGTTAACAGCATTGAGCATCAATTCGACTCCCATCAACATGTGGAGTAACGTGCGACGAAAAATAAACGTGGCTACGCCAATAAAAAATAGTATTAATACAACGGAAATGGTGAATATTCCACCGAAACCGACAATAAAATCTCCTAACGGATTAATCATTCTTTCGACCTCTCCAATCCAATTGAACAATCGATATAACTGCTACAATAGCAGCAAATAAAAGTGTTGACACAAATTCGAATGCAAACATGTATTTCGTTAATAAGGCTGTAGAAAATTCTTTGATGCCGCCAAAACTTTCAGGAACCGTCATCGGGTCGACAACTGTGCTCATGTCACTAAGCGCACCTGGTTGACCTTTAAAAACTGTGTAAAGTTTATAAATGAAAAAAATTGCCAATAATAATAAAATCGGCCCGCCTGTCCAAACAAGTTTTGCATAAGATTTTAAATAATCTTCGCTTTTAATATCTAATAACATAAGAAAGTAAATAATCAAAACCATTATTGCGCCGGCATAAATGATCACCTGAAATACAGCAATGCTGTGCGCCTGAAGGATAGCGTACAGTCCGGCTAATGCCAGCATGGAGACTAACAATCCCATCGCGCCCTTTATCGGGTGTTTAGCAAACAAGAGAACTAATCCACCGGCAATGGCAACCATGCCGAATACAAAGTACATTAATATGTTAAAATCCATTTAAACGTCCCTATTTAAAAATCAACCACTAATTTCACTAATTACACGAATTAAATCTAACAATTAGTGAAATTCGTGTAATTAGTGGTTCGTTTTTGCAAATCAAGGATTATACCCATGAACCACATCATCATTTACAACAGGATGCCAATTCAATAAAGTATCCTTATCATAAATCATTTTAAACCGATTGTAACCAACTAAATTTTCAGTGGAGGCTAACATTCTAATTGCATCCACCGGACAGGCTTCAACGCAAAAACCACAGAAAATACAACGACTGATATCTATATCAAATACTTTTGGTTTTCTCTGAATTGTTGAATTTTTGCTTTCTTCGGCTTCGATGGTAATACATTCAGCCGGACAAACTGTACCGCACATTTGGCAAGCAACACAACGGGATTCTCCATTGGATCTTTGTACCAGAACATGACGACCACGATTATTTGGAGACATATCCGGTCTTGTCTCTTCCGGATATTGGACCACAACACCACCTTTTCGAAATGTCATCCATTTCCACATATTTCTAAAAAAATGTTTGGTGGTTATCCAAACACCTCGCGCAACTTCCCTGTAATAAATTTGTGTAAGGAACGTACGTTTTTGCCTGTCCATATATTCCATGTCAGGTAAACCAGGGATTTGATAACTCATACTAAAAACCTCCAAGCGCCACAATAATGACTGTAATAACCAGGTTTAAAATTGCCAGTGGCAGAAGAATCTTCCAGCCTAAATGCATTAATTGATCATAACGAAATCGCGGCAAACTCCAGCGAATTTGCTGCAGCAACCAGCAGAAGAAAAATACTTTTGAAATAAATGAAAAAACCTGCAGAAGCACAACCGAAGCGTGTGAAAGGGCTAAAGTTGCACCCCACGGGAAGTGGAAGCCATCTGCCATCAGCCAGGGTACTGAATATCCGCCGAAAAACAGGGTAGTCACCATAATTGCTACAAACACGATTTCGATAAATTCAGCAAACATGAAAAGCAGCATTTTAAAACCGGAATATTCTGTAAAATACCCGGCGATAATTTCAGACTCTGCTTCGGGCAGGTCAAAAGGCATTCTCTTGTTTTCTGCGACAGCCGCAGCAAGGAACAGGAAAAATGCCAATGGCTGCAGGAAAATTCCCCATTTAGGCAGCCAGCCCCAGGCTAATTCACTCTGCCCTTGCACCAAATTCCAGATATCGACATTCTGATAAATAAAAATAATTCCCAATAGCGCCAGCCCCATACTCACTTCATAAGAAATCATTTGCGCGGCGGATCGCATACCCCCCATCATGGAAAATTTATTGTTTGATGACCAGCCGGCTAAAATAGCGCCAAATACATTAATTCCACCAACAGCAAAAATGAACAACAATCCAACGTTCAAATTTGCTACCTGCAATCGAAAAGAAAAATCAGGCAGGTTAGCAGCAAAATACTCCGGCAACCATGGCACCCATTTAAGATACCAGGCTTGAAATAATTCTGCTGGTTTTATGACTCCTGCAAAGGGAACGACTGCAACGGAAAGCACAGCCGGAATAAATGCGAAAAAAATTGCCAGGTTATAAATGACTTTATTTTCAGTTTGGGGTTTAAAATTTTCCTTAACCAAACATTTTAATGCGTCCGCCAGGTTATTAATAAATCCCAACACCGCCAATTTTTTCCCAAATGGAAGCGGAATTGCCGCCCTGTTCGCGCCAAGCCGATCCTGTAGCTGCGCTGACTGTTTCCGCTCTGACCAGCTCATCACTGCACCCATCATAAACATGAACAAAAAAATTACGCCAGCCAAAAACAGGTATGTCCAAAAATGTACTGTATTAATTCCTAAAAAAGTTGACTCCATGCGGAATGCCTCTTATAAAGTATCAATTAGTTTATTCTTTTATAATTTTGGAGTATAATATCATTCATTACTCCAGCGATCCATTACTCTGCTGCTTTTCTAACTTCCTCCACCGTTCTCCCAACAGGTTCAACTCCCAATCCTTTCAATATGCCCACAAAGAAAATTAATTCATCATAATTATTTTCACCTTTTAAGGCTCTTCGAAAAGGCTGAACAATTCCATCACAGTTCGTGAATGAGCCGTGTTTTTCAGCAGCGAATCTGCCGGCGATTGCCCATTTTGCTTTATCTGAAACCTGGTCTCTCATTGCAGAAAGTGAAATGATCTGTAAGCCGTCCAATTTATCCACCGCTGCATTAGGACCCCAAACAAAAGCATATTTGTAATCGCTGATGATCATTTCGGATAAATCTTTGGCAGCCGGGAAAATTTTCCTGATTCCTGTCATATTTGGTGTTTTGTCTTCTTTAACGAGAATGTCATCGCTTTTCACTTCTTCGCTTCCTTCATGCCAAACACGATCAGGTTTAGTAAAAATCCCTTTCACTTCTGCTGAATCGATCAGTTGTTTCGCCAACGCTAATTCCTCGTTCGTTGCATAAGCTGAAAGGACAAAGGTCATTTCATTGCCATGTTCCTTGAGTAAAGAAACGACTTCTCCTACGACATTTTCATAAGTAACATTTTTATGATCGACTTGTGTCCCGGATGTTCTATTCTTCATTGGATCAATATAAAAATCTCTCGCAAAATCACACATCCAGGATTGATTAACCTTTTCATTTTCGCGTGGACGTACCCGGTATATTTTATTATCTTTTGTTTCGATGGTAATGTTACATCCGCGGGAGCAACCGGCACAAATACTCTCCGTTTTGTGAAGATACCAGACCCGCTCTTTGAATCTAAATTTTTTTGATGTCAAAGCGCCGACAGGGCAAATGTCCGTAACACAGTAACTGTACGGATCGTCAAAGGTATCACCGTGTGCTAATGCGACATACGAAGTATCCCCGCGATTTAAAATTCCCAGTTTGTTCGTTTTTGAAACTTCTTCCGTGAATCTAACACAGCGGGAGCAGGTAATACAACGTTCAGCATCGTAAAGAATTTTATCGGAGAAATGATATAATTTTTCTTTGGCAACTTTTGTTTCGTTGAACCGGGATTTATCTCCGGAAAATTCCATGTACTGATCCTGGAGCATACATTCACCGGCTTTGTCACATATCGGACAATCGAGCGGGTGGTTGATAAGAACAAACTCCAGCATTGCTTTGCGCATTTCAGAGATTTCAGGAGTATCGGTGTAAACGATCATTCCGTCAGAAACCTGGGTCATGCACGATGGTTGCGGCTTGGGATTTTTTTCAATCTTGACCAAACACATGCGGCAGTTACCGCTGGGAAAAAGGTGTTTGTGATAGCAAAAGCGGGGAATATAAATACCGTTTTCTTCACAAGCATCAATAATAAGCGTTCCTTCGGGAACAGTTATTTCTTTTCCATCAACCGTAAATGTGACTTCTTTCATAAATTTTATACCCTCTCCTGAAAGCGGTCAAATTTGCCACCAAAGGGGCAGCCGCCTTTTTCTATATGTTCAACAAATTCATCTCTAAATTGTTTGACAAAACTATCAATAGGACCGCAGGCTGCATCGCCCAATGGACAAACGGTGTGAAATTGAATGTGCTTGGAAATGCTGGTCAGCAGGTCAATATCTTCCATTTTACCTTCGCCAGCTTCGATTCGCTTCACAATCTTGTAAAGCCAACCGGTTCCCTCGCGGCATGGTGTGCATTGTCCGCATGATTCGTGAAAATAAAAATGAGCAAGCACCTCCAGCATTTTTACCATGCAAGTGCCTTCGGCGATGATCATAATCGCCCCGGAACCCAAACTGGAACCTGCTTCTGCGATTGATTCATAATCAAGGGTCATGTTTTCGCAATCTTCGGGTTTCAATACTGGCGTTGAAGAACCGCCCGGAATGACTGCTTTCAATTTTCGTCCGCCAAGAACGCCGCCACAATCTTTATTT
>JADHVV010000233.1 GCA_016783825.1 Candidatus Zhuqueibacterota bacterium
ATTGCAAAAGTTTTTAAGCCAGTTCAATTAACAATTACAACGAAAAGACTGAGGCGAAGCAAGATATAAGATTACAGGATTAAGGATTTTCTTCCTTCGCCTTTGCCTCAGCCTTCGCCTGCACTTTAGTGCGCTAAGTATTATTCATCAATTCCCCGCTATTTATATTCTTTTTTTTACCACTTCTTCAACTGTCATTTTATCATTTTACTTTTCAAACAAAATCTTTTGCCCTTCCAAATACTCCAAAATTTTGTCGACAGATTCATCCACACTGAGTTCACCGGTATCCACCACAACTTCAGCATTTTCCGGTTCTTCGTAAGGCGCTGATATCCCGGTAAATTCGGGTATAATGCCTTCCCGTGCTTTTTTGTATAATCCTTTTGGATCCCGGGACTCGCATACTTCCAGCGATGCTTTCACATACGTTTCAATGAATTCTCCTTCAGGATTCAGCTTTCTTGCCCGGTCGCGATCTTTGCGATATGGCGATATGAATGATGTAATGGCAATAAAACCGGCATCGGCAAATAAATGCGCCACTTCCCCAATGCGGCGAATGTTCTCATCCCTGTCTTCCGGTGAAAAGCCTAAATCACCATTTAATCCATGCCGAATATTATCGCCATCCAGGATATAAACCAAACATCCCCTGTCATACAATTTATTTTGCAAAACTGTGGCAATGGTAGATTTGCCGCAAGCGGAAAGTCCGGTTAACCACAATACAACTCCCTTGTGATTATAACGTTTCTCCCTGTCTTGTTTGGAAAGACCGGTTTGAAACCAGGTGACATTGGAACTTTTCTGCCGTTCCGGATGGGACTGTTTCTGAGCATAAAAATCTCTTAAAATATCTGCAACCGGTTTTCGCATGATGCGGCTGTCTACATTTTCCCCGCTTTGTAGTTTCTGCCGGACTTCTTTTCCGGAAATAAACACAGGGTGATACCCCTTTGGCTTAAATTCTTCGATCAAGCCAACGCGTTCAATCTCTTCAAAATAAGAAGCAAATCCCACTTTTACCGGTTCCATCTTTAATTCGCCGGCAAGATTATCAAACTTGTCGTGTGCATCAAAGTCTCCCCAAATAGGAGTGCCATCATCATACGGAGCGTCAGCATGTTTGCGCCCGATCACGATGTTGGTGAATCCATAATTCTGTCTGTAAATTGAGTGCATGATCGCTTCTTTGGGACCGGCATAAAACATTTTCATGTCCAGCCCGATCATCATAAATTTGTCTTCAAAACCATATCCTTTTGATTGCCAAAGCGCTTCATCCATGTCACCTTTGCCGAACTCCTTCGATGCAATCAGCGCCTGGTAGGTTTCCATACGCACACCAGCCGGAACATCGTCCGATTTAGTGGCGCCTACCAGTGGATTAAGCACTGCCCCGGTATTATAACCTTGTCTGGTCAGAACCTCGGCTGCATATAGTAAGGCATATTCATGGGCGCGATGTAGTGCATTGCGCGTCTGAAAAGCAACAATCCGTTCCCAACCACGTTTCAGAAACAGGGCCCGGCTTTCGTTAGGTGTCAGCATGTAGTTGCCAAACGCAGAATTTTTTGGCTGTGGGAAAGCCCATACTTTGCCTCCCAAAAGGAAATCTCGCGGATCATCATTGAATATCCTGGCGCCAGGATGATCCGTTCGTTCTGTACCATAGACAGATCGATTGTACTTCGCTTTATCAAAAGGATAGATATCGCTTATTTCCAATGTACCGATTATTTCACCAATAGAATTTTCAACTAAAACCGTCTCTCCCTTTTCCAACTTTTCTGCTTCATCTTTTGCAATAGGAAAAGCAATTGGAATAGTCCAGGCATATTTTTTCCCATTAGATTTAATAAATTCTTCTTCCAATACATGAAAAAATATATCTGCATTCATTGGCCCTTCCAGCGGCGACAGGGCGCCATCAGCAATGCGATAAAATATTGATAGGTCTGCATCACTAATGTGATAAACTTTTCCATTTGTTGTTGCGAGCGAAGCGAGTATTGTATCACGTTCCATTTCAGGAATCGTTCGATTGATAAGAATTCCGCCACCATGTGCAGGTGGACTCGGATCGGTCATAAAAAAACTCCTTATATGCTTATCGGTAATGTATTTTATATCTATTTAGTTATGGGTGGTATATGTTAAAAAGATCTGTTAACTGTATTTCGTTCTTATTCCAACAAGAACTTGCTCAGCCGGTCTGCCTTTGGCAATTCCACTTTTTATTTCTGAAACCCTTTTATTAATTTCATTTTTCCATGCGTGACTTACATTTGCATCGATATTTTCATCAAGGCTTATGATCAACTCATGAGCAAATATTGCACGCATATTTGGTGGAAGAGACAATACATCGTTTTTCATTTTTTTTTATTTTCCAATGTATTTATTTTCCTTCTTTTGCAACAACTATAAGCCGAGACAGTTCTTCACAGCATCTTCAATCATGTTCAATATTTCACCTGATACTTTACCAACTGGTTGCCTCGGAAATCGCCCTGGGTCTAATGAACGAATTTGAAAACACATAAATACGGTTTCTATTGGTAAGCCACTTTCTTCGGGAGAGACCCTCACATTGGTTGGATAATCGGTGGTAATATTTTCTCCTTTTGTTCCTACAACCACAGTAGCTACAAGAGGCAATCTGTTTATTTCATCAATTGACAAAACTAAAACAGGTCGAAACCCTGCTTGTTCTCTTCCTTTAACTGGATTTAAATTTACAAAATAAATTTCACCTCGCTTGATGCTCATCAAAGACCTTCCAATCCATCCATTTCGACAACAGAAAACTCTTCGTTTATATTTTTCAGCTCGTGTTGAATTTCCGGATCAGCAGCCATGGCAGCCAATTGACTATCCAGGCGTTTTCCATTAATCGTGTTATCGCGAATAAAATGTGCAATTTGCTCAAGCAACCATAATTGTTCAGTCAGTGGCAATTGTTTAATTTTATTTTTTATTTTAAATAATCCCTCAGAAATGTTGAAATTTGTTATAATTTCATTAGTCATTTGCATATTAAAACCTCTTAGCTTACAACTAATATTAACAGTTAGCTTAATTATAAAGCACCATATTATAGATTTATTATTCCGTGGGAGTTTCCCGCAAAATGTGGGATGGGTGATATTTTCTTATCGGTTTGAAGTGACCGAGTAAGGTGTCATCAGGTGCAAAGCATCTTTAAATAGTTACAAAAATCACATCAAAACAAAAGCACTATAAATATTTTTTCAAATATCTCATTATCTGATCAGCTGACTCATGAATGGTTTTATGAGTCGTATCAATGTTCAAATCCGGTTGTTTTGGCGCTTCGTATAAAACATCTACACCGGGAAAATTTTTAATTTCACCTGCTCGTGCCCGCCGGAAAAGATTGTTTTTCTCTCTTGACGCACAAACCTCCACTGGCGTTGAAAGATAAACCTCAACATAATTTTTGCAAATTTTTCTTACAAAATCTCTTGATTCCTGATAGGGAAAAATAAAAGATGCAACAACAAAAACACCAACATTCTCCAACCGGCTGGCAAGAAGCCCCACCCGTTTAATATGCTCATCTACTTCGTGTTTGCTGAAACCGGTTTTTGGTAATAATTCACGGATCGTTTCTCCATCAAGATGTTCGTGTTTTAGTCCTATTTTTTTCAATTCTTCAGCGACTATTTTTTGCTGCCGATGTTTTCCCTGATCCTGATAACCCGGTAATCCAGACAACAAATGGCTTGATTTCATGTCTTCCCCAGCGAATTTTATCCCATCCACGCTCGTGAAGAAAGTAGAATAGCATCTTCAAAAAAACTTCAATGCCACCAACCGTAAAAGCAATGTCCATTCGACCGGTCATGATCAAAACCAAAATTACAGTTGTACCCGTTGCGATAAACCGCCAGGACAATGTTTTGATGATTGATCGACTTTTTATTTCTTTGTACATAAACGATCCTAAACGTGAAAAGAGGATACAATAAAAGAGGAATTCTTGAGCACCGGCTTGTTATATTCCAAATTCTTTATAAAACCACCTGCAGAATCAACAATTGCGTGTCCTGCAGCTGTGTCCCATTCCATTGTTGGATTGTGTCGATAATAGAGATGTGCTTTGCCTTCAGCTACCATACAAAATTTTAAAGAACTGCCAACCTGTATCGTATCTTTGATGTCAAACCTGGAGTAGAATTTTTCCTCAGCCTCACTACCGTGACTGCGGCTTCGCACAGCAACCAATCCATTCATGCCATCTTTATCCGCTTCAATCGGCTCTGCATCAGCCGATTTAAGTCTCTTATATGCTTTTTTGCCTTTCTCTCCATAATACAGAATTGCCGAATCCGCCACATAAATAATGCCGGCAACCGGTTGCTTATCTTTAATCAATGCAATATTGACTGTAAACTCGCCATTACGCTTGATAAACTCTTTTGTACCGTCCAGGGGATCAACAAGCCAAAAAACAGACCATGGCTTTCGGTGTTCGTAAGGAATATTTTTTGATTCTTCTGAGATAACCGGAATTTCAGGATAGAGTTTTTGCAAGCCATGAGAGATAATCTCGTGTGATTTTTTATCTGCCAGTGTCAGGGGAGAATCATCGTCTTTGGTTTCAACCCCAAATTTGCCTGAATTATAAATATCTATAATGGCGTTACCAGCTTCAATTGCAATTTCACAGACTGGTTCAATATTTACTACATTAGTTTCGAGCATATAATAGTCACTCCCCGTTACCAATAACCATTCACAAATAACAACTCACCAATAACCACTCCGGATATAGCTCCGCCACGTCAGTCCCAAAGTAAAGGATTGAGTATGGCAAAATATTAAAGAAAAACAGTGATTTTTTTAGTGAGCAATAACTGGTCACTTAACCTTATTCGGATCAGCCCGCACAATTCTATAGCTTTTTAAATGGTAGCAGGACAACCTGTATTTTATCTGTAGCTTAAGATAAATAATTTGTAACTATTCAGCGTAGTTATCAATGTCATTCTGAGGGAGCTTGCGACCGAAGAATCTCCCCAACATTCAAACTTTTGTTAAATTACAGCGAGATTCTTCACTTCCCAACATCACTCCACCTCTCCCTCGTTCAGAATGACAATGATACAACAGACAGCTGAACAGTTACAATAATTTTTCAAACTGTGTGATTTATCATCCTGGCAGCATAAGCTGTTTGTAAATTTGATAGTCGGAAGCAAATTCTGTGCCGATCCTCACATTTAATTATTTTCGATAATATGCTGAAATTATAAAAATTATACTGTTAAATTTTAAGCTTTTTGTAAGCACTCTTTTCCAACAACAAAGCAGCTTTAACAACCTGATCCAGGCTCGCCAGGGATTGTTCATAATAAATGAACGAGCCGATTGCTTCTTTTAATCTGAGTAACTCCTTTAGTTTTGTTCTCCATTTTTTGTCTTCAACAATATAATCAACTAATATGATAGCTCGATAGAGATGATTAATCGCGCTTGTTCTTTGAGTCGTTAATAAATTATCTGCCTTCTTTAAATCACTCACTAAATTTAAAATTTGAATATCTGCAGGAAAGTTAAAGTAGCGCCCCTCTAAATTTTTATACCAGTTTTTCATAGGATTAAAGACATATTTTTTCAATTATCTGCCCAACTTTTGCTTTGATCGCTTCATCCAATATTTCCATTGAAGGATTATTATGACTGGGTCGTATATTGATCAATGCTGTAAATTCAATTCTATCCTGTGGGGGATGCCAGGGATATAAATTTGCACCCCAAATATTTTTAGATTTCGATCCATCTTCAATCAACAACGCTTCTGCGTCAGCGTGAAGCTCTCCGCCGATAGCAGCCATTTCTCTCTCGACATCTACCACAACTTTCACCATATCTTCGAACCACATTTTGCAAAGGTTTTCAAGCTGCTCTTTTGAGATTTTTTGATCGGTAATTAATATTTGTTGGGAATCCCCAGCGCACTAAAGTGCAGGCGAAGGCTGAGGCGAAGGCGAAGGAAAAAAAATCCTTAATCCCTGTGCCCGAAGGGTGCTTTAATCTTCTACCTTGCTCCGCCTTAGCCTTCGCCTCAGCCTTTTCGTTGTATGAGTTTATTGTTCTGGATTTAAAAACTT